>JADGOP010000221.1 GCA_017882935.1 Actinomycetota bacterium | reverse complement strand
CAGCGGGCCACGACCTGCCGTGGCTGGTGTTCCTGCACGGCTACGGCGTCGACCCGGCCACCTACGACCAGCTGCTGCGATCGTGGGCGTCCGCCGGGTTCGCGGTGGCGGCACCGACCCTGCCGCTCACCGCGGGAGCCGGCACCCTCCCCCAGGACGAGGCCGACATGGTCAACGAACCGGCCGACGTGACGTTCCTGATCACCTCCCTGCTCCACCTCTCCGCGGCTCCCACCGGCGCGCTCGCCGGACGCCTCGACCCCGCCCGCGTGGGCGTGGCCGGGCACTCCGACGGCTCCGACGTGGCGTTCACGTCGGGGTACAGCACCCGCTTCGCCGACCCCCGGGTCCGCGCGGTCGTCGACCTCTCGGGCGAGCTTCCGACGGGGATGGGACCCTACGAACCGCAGGCCGCAGGACCCCCGCTCCTCATGGTCGTGAGCGACACCGACGAGTTCGTGCCGCTGTCGCACAGTCAGGAGCTGTACGACGCGCGGTGCTGCGCGAAGTGGTGGGTCGAGCTGCACGGCGCGGCCCACCTGCCCCCGTTCGCCGGACAGGAGCCGTGGGCCGACGTGGTACGGCGCGTCACCGTCGACTTCCTCGACCGCGAGCTCGCGGGCGTTGCGCTCCCTGCCGGCCGGCTCGAGCGCGATGCTGCCGTGCCGCAGGTGTCGAGCCTGCAGGCCTCGGCGCCCTGACGGCGCGGGCGCCGACGCGCCCCGTCAGTCGAGGGGTTCGGCGCGCCAGCCCTGGAACGAGCCGCCCCACGACGCCGCGAACGACGCCACGCTGTCGCGGGCCCGGGCCGCCTCGGCCTGGTTCAGGACCACCTCGTCGCTGATCACGAGCACGGCCCCGCCGGGAGGCGCCACCGGCTCCGGGGTCCCGCTGAGGGTGCGGGCCCCGACCCGGGCGACGCCGTCGTGGTCGGGCGGCAGCACGATGGTGGCGTCGAAGTCGGCGTCGACCAGCACCTGACGGGCGGCGACCGCCTCGTCGCGCCCTTCGAACACCACGAAGTAGCGGGCCAGGCAAGGCTTGGGATCGGGTCCGGGCTCACCGAGCTGCGCCACGACGCGACGATCGCCGTCGGCGACCACGGCATCGGCGAAGAGGGACCGGTAGGTGCTCCAGGCCGGGTCCTCGTCGACGTCGACGGTGGGCTCGTAGCCGAGGTCGGCCGTGAGGTCGTCGCCCACCTCGAGCGCCACGCGCGTGGGGTCGTCGGTGTGCAGCACCAGGTCGCGGAAGCCCGGCGCGGTCACCACGGCCACCAGCACGGCCACGGGTCGCACCGCGGCCACCACCCGCTCCTCGGCGACGTTCAGGTCGAGCGCCTCGCCCGCGCCCGGGAAGCCGCTCGGCGACGGGTCGTGCAGCCGGAAGCGCACGTGCACCCGGTGGGGCCGGCCGCTCGCCGGGCCCGCCGCGAGGTAGCCCGCGTGGACGCGCAGGCTTGCCAGCTGGTCGCCGGCGACGGTGACGCCGACCAGCCACGACTCCGGCGGTGTGCTCTGTTCCACGACGGCTCCCCTGGCAGCGCGGCCCGGAGATGGCGTCCGGACGGGGCACCGCGACCGTACCGCTGCATCCCTGGACCGGGCGGGCGGTACCGTCTCGCCCGTGACCAGACCCTCGATCCGCCACGCGGCCGCGCTCGTCGCCGTGCTCGCCGCCCTCCTGGCCGCGTGCAGCGTGCGCGTGGGCGCGAACTCCGGGCCCACCACGAGCGCGGGTGGCGGCTCCACCACGCCCGGCACGTCGGGCTCCAGCCCCACCACCAGCGGCACCAGGTCGATCTCGTGGACGTCGTGCGACGGCAGCTTCGAGTGCGCCAAGGTCCAGGTCCCGGTCGACTACGCCCATCCCGACGGGCCCAAGCTCTCCATCGCGCTGGTGAAGGTGCCCGCCTCCGACCCGTCGAAGCGCATCGGCTCGCTGCTGGTGAACCCGGGCGGTCCGGGCGGCTCGGGCATCGACCTCGCCGAGGGGAACCCGTGGCCGTCCGACATCCACGAGCGCTTCGACGTCGTGGGCTTCGACCCGCGTGGCGTCGGCCGCAGCAGCCCCCTCGACTGCCACCGGACGCTGGCCGAGATGTACCACTCCGATCCCACGCCGCGCACCGCCCCGCAGACCTCGCACCTGCTGCAGGAGAGCCGAGCGTTCGTGCGCGACTGCGCCACCGCGTACAAGGCGCTCCTCCCCCACCTCGGCACCCGCGATGTCGCCCGCGACCTCGACCAGATCCGCGTCGCGCTCGGTGAGTCGAAGCTCAACTACCTCGGCTCCTCCTACGGCACGAGCATCGGGCAGGTCTACGCCGACCTCTTCCCCACCCACATCCGGGCGATGGTGCTCGACGGGATCGTGCGGCTGGGGCAGCCCGGCCTCGAGGCCGCGACCGACCAGGGCCTGTCGTTCGAGAAGAACCTCGAGGCCTTCGAGAAGGGGTGCACCGCCAACCCCTCATGCGCGCTGGGCACCAACCCGGCGGCGGTCGTCTCGCGGGTCCAGGCCAAGGTCGAGGCCGCGCCCATCGCCGCGCCCGGCCAGGACCGACCGCTCGGCCCGGGCGAGTTCCAGCTCGGTGTGGGTGAGGCGCTGTACTCGCAGGCCGAATGGTCGGCCCTCGCCACCGCGCTCCGCCAGGCCGATGAGGGCAACGGCTCGGGCCTGGTCCGGCTCGCCGACGCCTACCTCCAGCGCAGCCCCGACGGCAGCTACCCGAACGGCTTCGAGATCTACTTCGCGGTCAGCTGCCTCGACTGGTCCTGGCCGCACGACCCGGCCGCCGTGCTTGCCGCGGGGCGCGCCGCGAGCAAGGCCGCGCCGCACCTCGGTGAAGGCACCGTCACCGACTACGTGCGCTGCGCCTACTGGCCGACGCCGGCGCAACCGCTGACCCCACCGAAGGCCATCGGGTCACCGCCCATCGTGGTGGTCAGCACCACCAACGACCCGGCCACGCCCTACGTCGACGGCGTGGCCCTGGCCCGGCGGCTACCGCAGGGCGTGCTCATCACCCACCGCGGCAACGGCCACACCATCTACGCGCAGGGCAACGCGTGCGTCGACGACGCGGTGAACACCTACCTCATCACGCTGAAGCCGCCGCCCAACGGCCTCGTCTGCGGCTGAGGTCGGACGCGGCGTGCTCGCGGCCGGTCAGCCCGCCAGGCCCGCGCCGACGAGCGGGGCGAGCAGCAGGTCGGGCTGGTCGTCGACCACCCGGTCGAGCCAGTAGGGGCTCTCGAAGAGCGCCAGCAGGGTGCCGTCGGCCCGCTCCAGCACGGTGACGCCGCGCATGCCCCGCAGGGCCAGGGCGCTGGGGGCGTCGGTGCGCCGGGCGACCGTGTAGTTGGTGGGGCTCAGCTCGACGGGGGCGCCGAACTCGTTCTCGAGGCGGTGCACGGCCACCTCGAACTGCATGGGCCCGACCGCGGCCAGCACGGGGGCCTGGTCGCCCTGGTCGGGGTGGCGCAGCACCTGCACCACGCCTTCCTCGTCGAGCTGCGCGATGCCGCGACGGAACTGCTTGAAGCGCCCGGTGTCGCGCACCCGGGCCACCGCGAAGTGCTCGGGAGCGAAGCTGGGGATCCCCGGGAACTCGACCGGCTCGTCGAGGTACAGCGAGTCGCCGACGCGGACGTCGGTGGCGTTGACGAGGCCCACCACGTCTCCCGGGAAGGCCTCCTCGACGGTCTCGCGCTCGCGGCCGAACACCGTGTGTGCGTACTTGGTGGCGAACGGCTTGCCGGTGCGGCCGTGCGTCACCACCGTGCCGCGCTCGAACCGCCCGGAGCAGACCCGGAGGTAGGCGATGCGGTCGCGGTGCGACGGGTCGAGGTTGGCCTGCACCTTGAAGACGAAGCCCGAGAGCGGCGCGTCGAGCGGTCGGGGCGTGCCCTCGACGTCGAGGCGGGGGGTGGGTGACGGCGCCAGGTCGATGACCGCGTCGAGGAGCAGGCGCACCCCGAAGTTGGTGAGCGCGGAGCCGAAGAACGTGGGGGTGACGAGCCCGGCCAGGAAGGCCTCCTCGTCGAAGTCGGCACCGACGGCGCCGAGCAGCGCGAGCTCCTCGTCGGCCTGGCCCCACGCCGCGCCCTCCTCGACCGCGGCCCGCTCGGGGTCGACGACCTCCTCGGGTGCCTCGGTGGCGCCGCGGGCGACGCGGGTGAAGCGCACGAAGTCGCCCGAGCGGCGGTCGACCACCCCGCGGAAGTCGCCGGCGATGCCGACCGGCCAGGTCACCGGCGTGGGCTGCATGCCGATGAGGCGCTCGACCTCGTCGATCAGCTCGAGCGCGTCGCGGCCCGGGCGGTCCCACTTGTTGATGAAGGTGAGCAGCGGCAGGCCGCGGGTGCGACAGACCTCGAAGAGCTTCAGCGTCTGCGGCTCGATGCCCTTCGCCGCGTCGAGGACCATGACCGCTGCGTCGGCGGCCGCCAGCACGCGGTAGGTGTCCTCGGAGAAGTCGCGGTGGCCGGGGGTGTCGAGCAGGTTCACCGTGTGGCCGCGGTACGGGAACTGCAGCACGGTGGAGGTGATGGAGATGCCGCGCTTCTGCTCGAGCTCCATCCAGTCCGACGTCGCCGAGCGGCGGCCCTCCCGCGCCTTCACCGCGCCGGCGCCGGTGCCCCCCAGCGCCCCGCCGTAGAGGAGGAACTTCTCGGTGAGCGTGGTCTTGCCCGCGTCGGGGTGGGAGATGATGGCGAACGTGCGCCGGCGCGCCGCCTCCTCGGCCGGGGTCACGCGCGCCTCGCCTCGACGGGCCTGCCGCAGGGGCGGCACGGCAGGCGGCGGGGGTGCGACATCACGTCTCCAGGGTCGGCGGGGCGGCAGGCAAGCGGGCGGGCCATCGTAGGGCCAGCGCCCGCGGAGCCCCCCGTCCGCGACTGGCCGGCCCCCCTGGCCGGGGACCTACGCTGCCCGGCCATGTCGTCCGCCCCCGCCGCGCCCTGCCCCGCCTGCGGCGCCGCGCTGACCACCCCACGGGAGTTCGTGGTGTGGTGCCCGACGTGCGACTGGAACGTCGACCCCACGCCCCAGCCGCGGC
>JADGOP010000220.1 GCA_017882935.1 Actinomycetota bacterium | reverse complement strand
ACGCCGTAGCCGCCCTCGAGGCGGTCGACACCCTTCATGCGCGCCACGTCGAGCAGCACCCCGCGCGACACCACCGACCGGACCTTGTGGATGCCGAGCCGCGATGCGCCCGCCGCGGTGACCGAGTCGGTGGGCACGCCGTTGTACATGCGGCCGTCGTACGACACGTGTGCCAGCCCGTCCCAGTGCGTGGCGACCTGCAGGCCCATCACCACCACGTCGTCGCTCGACGTGAACAGGGCCGGGTCGCCCAGCATCGGGTCGTTGATGGCGGTCATGGTGCGCAGCACCGAGCGGCCGGGCAGGTTGCCCATCTGGAGGTTCTCTTGGAACGACAGTGGCCACGCCAGCGAGAACGAGCGACCCGTGCGGACGCATCCCGCGGCGCGCTTCACCACCTCGGGGGTGATGAGGTTGAGCGTGCCGAGCTCGTCGTCGTCGCCCCAGCGACCCCAGTTGTTGACCCGCGCGGCAGCCTCGTGGAACCAGTCAGGCAACGGCATGTGCACTCCTCGCCCGGTGGGCTCAGTAGGTGAGGACGCCGCGGGCGAGCTTGCCGGCTTCCATGTCCTCGAGGACGGTGTGGAACTCCGACACCGGGTAGGTCTGGGTGACGAGCTCGTCGAGCATGAGCTTGCCCTCGAGGTACCACTTCGCGTACAGCGGGATGTCGAACTGCGGGCGCGAACCGCCGTAGCGCGACCCGATCACCGAGCGATCGACCTGCACGAAGTTCACCGCCGGGATGCTCACCTCGTCGGTGAAGCCCGGGACGCCCACCACGATGGCCTTGCCACCCCAGTCGAGCATGTCGACGCACTGGCGGAGGATGGCCGTGTGGCCCACGCAGTCGAACGCCACGTCGACGCCACCGGCGCCGAGCGGCCCCGTGACCATCTTCGGGTGGAACGGGTAGAGGTCGCGCACCGCGGCCACCGCGTCGGTGTCGGCGGCGTTGATGAAGTGCGTTGCGCCGAACTGTCGGGCGAGCGCCTCCTTCTGCGGGAGGGTGTCGATGGCGATGATGCTGCCGGCGTTGGCGATGCGCAGCGCCTGGATGACGTTGAGCCCCACGCCGCCCACGCCGAACACCGCGGTGGTCTGACCGGGCTCGATCTTGGCGGTGTTGAACACCGACCCCACGCCCGTGAGCACGCCGCACGCGATGAGGCACGCCGACGTGAGCGGGATCTCCTGGGGGATCTTCACGGCCTGGACCTCGGCCACGACGGTGCGCTCGGCGAAGCTCGACGTGGCGGCGAAGTTGCTCGCCGGCTCGCCCTTGTAGAGGAACGGCTGCTTCACGACGCCGATCGACTTGCGACACAGCGTGGGGTGGCCGGTGTTGCACTTGGGGCAGACGCCACAGTTGGCGAGCGTCGACACCACCACGTGGTCGCCGGGCCGCACCGTCTTCACCTCCGACCCGATGGCCTCGACAATGCCCGCGCCCTCGTGGCCGAGCACCGCAGGAGGCTTCCAGGGGATGGTGCCGTTGATGACGCTCACGTCGGAGTGGCACACCCCGGCCGCCACCATCTTCACCACGACCTCGCGCGCGCCCGGCTCGGGCGACGCGAGCTCCAGCTCCTCGGTGTACTCGGCGTTGTCCTTGCCGAGGTAGACGATGCCTCTCACAGTTGCAGCCTTTCGTAGGTCAGCACGGGGTCAGGTCCAGACGATGGTCTGCATCTCGGTGTAGGCGTGGAGGCCGAAGATGCCCCCGTCACGCCCGATGCCGCTCATCTTGAAGCCACCGAACGGGGCCTCCATGTTGCGCTGGGCGGTGTTGAGGCCCACGTTGCCTGCCTCGAGCCGCTTGGCCACCTGGTAGGCCTTGTTCACGTCGGCCGAGTACACGTAGTCGTAGAGGCCGTACGGCGAGTCGTTGGCGATGGCGATGCCCTCCTCGTCGTCGTCGAAGGGGATCACGACGATGACCGGGGCGAAGAACTCCTCGCGGGCGCCGTGGTTGGCGTTGTCGACGGCGAGCAGCGTGGGGGCCACGTAGAAGCCCTTGTCGATGTCGGGTCGCTCGCCGCCCACCAGCACCTCGGCGCCCTCGGCGACGCTGCGCTCGAGCATGGCCTCGACGCGGGCCCGGTGGGTGTCGGTGATGATCGGGCCCACGACGGTGGTCTTGTCGAGCGGGTCACCCACGGGCATGCGGCCGGCCGCGGCGGTGAGGCCGGCGACGACCTCGTCGTAGCGACTGCGGTGGACGATGGCCCGCGTCGGGGCGGTGCAGATCTGCCCCGAGTGGAAGCCCCACACACTGGCGAGGCCGGTGATCACCTTCGGGATCTCGGCGTCGGCGAGCACCAGGCAGGCACCCTTGCCGCCCAGCTCCATGAGCGTGCGCTTCATGGTCTTGGCCGCCTCGGTCTGGATGGCGACGCCGACGCCCGACGAGCCGGTGAAGCTGACCATGTCGACGTTCGGCGATGCCACGAGGGCCTGCCCGGCCTCGGCGCCGGAGCCGGTGACGATGTTGACGACGCCCTCGGGGATGCCGACCTCGTGGCAGATGCGCAGCACCTCGAGGCACGACAGCGGGTCCTGCGGGGCCGGCTTCACGACCACCGCGTTGCCCGCGGCCAGGGCCGGTGCCAGCTTGCCGGCCATGTTCGTGATCGGGAAGTTGTACGACGTGATCGCCGCCACGACGCCCACGGGCGCGCGGTTGACGACCGACGAGATCAGGCCGCCGGGCGCGAGAGGCGTCTCGGCCATCGGCGAGGGGGCCAGCGGCAGGTCGAGCGGCTGGCGGCCGGCCTCGGCGTAGTAGGCGAAGCGGCTGGCGCACGCCGGCGCCTGCATGCGCGAGCCGACATTGAGCGTGGCGCCCGTCTCGGAGATGATCAGGGGCACGAAGTCGGCCATCTCGGCGAAGATGCGGTCGGACACCTTCTTGAGGAGCTCGGCGCGCTTCTCGGGCTTGAGCGCCGCCCAACCGGGCTGCGCGGCCTTCGCGGCGGCTGCGGCGGCCTCGACGTCGTCGACCGACGCCTCGGGCGCCTCGGCGACCACCTCTTCGGTGGCCGGGTTGACGATGGCGTAGCTGCCCTTGCCCCCGTCGACGAACTCGCCACCGATGAGCTGGCGGTACGGACCGGTTCCGACCTTCTGCGTCATGCGCGGATCACTCCCCTTGTTCGATCAGTGTGTGTTGGCTGTGGGCGGCGCGGGTCAGCGCTTGTCGAGGCGCAGCAGCTTGATGGCGTTACCGCGGACCAGCTTCTCGACCACGTCGGGAGCCAGGTGCCCCATCTGCGACTCGGCCACCTCGCGGGTGCGCGGCCAGGTCGAGTCGGAGTGCGGGTAGTCGGACTCGTAGGTGACGCGGTCGACGCCGATGGCGTCGAGCATCTGCAGCCCGTACGGGTCGTCGAAGAAGCAGCCGTAGACGTGCTTCTTGAACAGCTCGCTCGGCGGCTCGAGCACCTTGTCGGCGACGCCGCCCCAACCCCGGTTCTCCTCCCACACCACGTCGGCGCGGCCGAGCACGTAGGGGATCCAGCCGATCTGGCCCTCGGAGAAGGCGATCTCGAGCTTGGGGAAGCGCACGAACACGCCGGACATGAGCCAGTCGACCAGGCTCAGGCAGGCGTTGACGAAGGTGAGGCTCGAGCCCACGGCCGCCGGCGCGTCGGGCGAGGTGGAGGGCATCTTCGACGAGGAGCCGATGTGCATGTGGATGACCGTGTCGGTCTCCTCGCACGCCCGGAAGAACGGGTCCCAGTAGTCGGTGTGGATGCTGGGCAGGCCGAGGAACGGCGGGATCTCGCTGAAGCAGACGGCCCGCACGCCACGCTCGGCCATGCGGCGCACCTCGGCACCGGCCAGCTCGGGGTCCCACAACGGGATGATGATGAGCGGGATGAGGCGACCGCCGGACTCGCCGCACCACTCGTCGACGGTCCAGTCGTTGTACGCCTTGATGCAGAGCAGGCCCAGCTCGCGGTCCTTGGCCTCGGTGAAGGTCTGGCCGCAGAACCGCGGGAACGTGGGGAAGCAGAGCTGCGCCTCGGTCCAGTTGGTGTCCATGTCCTCGAGGCGGGGCTTCACCTCGTAGGAACCGGGACGCATCTCCTCGTAGGTCACGCCGCGCATGGTGACATCGGCGCGGTCGACCCCGACGGCCGAGTCGACCCGGACGAGGGGGCGCACCAGGTCCTCGTAGAGCCACCAGTCGGCCACCGGGCCTTCGTCGCCCTTCTCGCCCTTCACCGCGACGAACTTGCCGCCCACGAAGGAGATCTCCTTGACGGGAGCACGGACGATGCGCGGGCCGATGTCGAGGTACTTCGAGGGCAGGCGGTCGACCCACACGTTGGCCGGCTCGACCACGTGATCGTCGACGGAGATGATCTTCGGAAACTCCGACATGGCGGCGATGGTACTCCCCCGGTCTGATGACCCGTCAGGAACGGATGACCCCTCCAGACTAGAACACGTTCTCGTTCTTCGCGGCACCCGGCAGTTCACTGCACCGAAAGCGCGCGCCACGCGCGCCTTCGGTGCAGTGAACCGGTTGTCAGGTCGCGGCGGGGCGCCGGTCGAACACCACCGTGGGCTCCTCGGTGAGGATCCACTGGGTCGCGCTGGTGTCCATGAACCTCTCGATGTCGGCGGCGATGTCGGCGTAGTCGGGCTCGGTGAGCGACTGGTAGAAGACGTCGACCGACTCGAAGAGCTGCATGGTGACGCCGTCGTAGCCCGGGTCGTCGCCGGTGCGGCGGTAGTCGTCGAGCGGGCGCGGGTTGCGCTCGTAGTAGAGGACGTGTGACCCGTGCCTGCTGTTGGCCACGAGCGGCGCGTGCACGTCGCGCCAGTGCGCGTGGAACTCCTCCGGCGACAGGTCGGGGCGGCGTTTGACGAAGGCGATGAGCTTGATCACCTCGGCAGTCTGCCCCGACGAGGTGGCGGGCGTCAGGCCGCGGCGGGCGGTGTGAACCCGGTGGGCTGGACCTTGGGCTTGCGCCGGATGGTGAGCGCCACCAGGAGCAGCAGCACCGAGCCGCCGAGACCGACCGCGATGCCGAGACCCACGTCGATCTGGGTGATCCCCTTGGCGAT
>JADGOP010000219.1 GCA_017882935.1 Actinomycetota bacterium | reverse complement strand
CGCCCTCGGGGTCACCCACGGTGGACGGCGATCGGAGGAGCCACGATGCGAGTGTTCCCGCCGGCGACCCCGCCTTGTAGGGGCGAAGGTCCCCGAACGGGGCAGGTGTAGGCGACCACCGAGGGGAGGGCGCGGGTGGTCAGCTCGGCCGCCCGGGAGGTGATCGACTCGGCATGGTGGCCGTGGGTGAGGATGAGGAAGTCCTCGGCCCGGACCCCGTCGAGCACGATCCCCGCCACCTCGGCGGGGTCGAGGCCCGTCGGCACCAGGTCGATGAGCATCTCGGTGACGAACCGCTGGTCGTCCGTGAGCGGCCGCCCCGTCTCCTCGGGGCGGTGCAGCGCCCGGGTGGCGATGTTGGTCGACACGATGCCCGGGCAGAGCACCGAGGCGCGCAGCTTCGAGCCCGACAGGACCAGGTCGCCCGCCAGCGTCTCGGTGGCGGCGAAGGCCGCGAACTTGGAGATGTTGTACGGGCCGGCGAGCGGCGACCCGAAGATGCCGGACACGGAGGCGGTGTTGACGATGTGGCCTTCGGTGTCCTGGGCGATCATGCGGGGCACGAAGGCGCGGATGCCGTGGAGGATCCCCCACAGGTTGACGCCGAGGATGTGCTCGAGGTCCTCGACGTGGCGGTCCCAGAGGTAGCCGCCCAGGAACACGCCGGCGTTGTTGCACAGCAGGTCCACCTGACCCCACAGGTCGAACACGTCGTCGGCGAAGGCTTCGACGTCGAACGCGTGGCTCACGTCACCGCGGCGGGCGAGCTGGGGGGCATCGGGTGACGCGGCGGCCATGAGACCCGCGGTCTCCTGGAGCGCGGCGTCGTCGATGTCGATCATGGCGACGCGCATGCCCTCGGCCGCCCACCGGAGGGCGAGGCCCCGCCCGATGCCGCTGCCCGCGCCCGTCACCACGGCCACCTTGCCCCTGAACTCCTGCATCAGCTGTTCTCCGATCGGTCGCCCACGGTCGTGGGGGATGGTGCGAGGTGGTCGGCGAGGAACGCCGCCACGCCGGTGATGCTCTCGGCCGCTTCCTGCACGAGGTCGGGCGGGAACGCCTGGAACACGTGGATCATGTCCGGCCAGCACCGCAGGGTGACGTCGACACCGGCCGCGCGCGCCCGCTCGGCGAGGGCCACGGCTTCGTCGAGCAGCGACTCGTTCTCCCCGACCTCGATCAGCATGGGCGGGAGCCCTCCGAGGTCGCCGTAGAGCGGCGAGGCGAGCGGCGTGGTGGGGTCGACACCCGCCAGGTAGGCATCGGCCAGGACCTGCAACGAGGCCCGCGAGATCATCGGGTCGACCGCCTCGAGCCGGTCGTAGGAGTCCGCGGTCTGGGTGAGGTCGACCCAGGGCGAGAAGCCCACGGCGGCGGCGGGCAGCGGGTCGCCTGCCTCCCGGAGCGCGAGCAGGGTGGCGAACACCAGGCCGCCGCCGGCCGAGTCGCCGGCGAGCGCGAGGCCCTCAGGAGCGATGCCATGCCCCAGGAGGTCGCGGTAGGCCGCGACCGCATCGTCGACCGCGCCGGGGAACGGGTGCTCCGGCGCGAGGCGGTAGTCGAGGAGGCACACCGCCGTGTCGGACGCGAGCGCGAGCCGGGCGCCGAGGTCACGGTGGCTGGCGATGCTCCCGATGCAGTACCCGCCCCCGTGGAGGTAGAGCACCGCACGGTCTCGACCGACCCCGGTGGGGACGACCCACTCGGCAGGGCGGCCGGCGAGCGTGACGGCCCCGATCGCCACCCCGTCGGGCGGCCCGGCCGAGGCCAGGCTCTCGTCCATGGCGACGCGTCGCTGGTCGATGGTGCCGTTGGTGAGGTGCGAGTCGGCGAGGAAGGAGGAGATCAGCTCGATGCCGGCGTGGGTCATGGGGTGGTTCCTCGTGCGGTGGTGGAGCGCCGGCGACGGTGCGCCGGGGCGGGATCGGGGGTGCGGAGGATGGCGTTGGCCGCCTGGACGAGGCGCGTCGCCAACTCGTCGGGCGAGCCCAGCTGGCCCGCGGCGCCACTGCAGGCGAGCGACTCGCGATCGGCGACGGCGTGCACGACCATGGACGTGACGATGAAGAACTGCGCGATCGCCTGGGCCCGGTCGATGCCGAGCACGTCCTGGATCCGCAGCGCGACCTCCCGCGTGGCGACCGTGGCCTCCTCGCTGGCGGTGTAGGGACGGCTGTCGTCGGCTGCGGCGGAGAACGGGTTGAAGCGCGGATCCTCGTGCAGCTTGGCCACGAGCCGCACCCACGAGCTGCGGCCGTTTCGCTGCATGCACTCGGTGAACGGCAGCACCAGGGCCTCGACCAGGCCGTCGAGGTCGCGGCCGCGGCCGGTCTCGTCGAGCGCCGCGAGCATTGCGGCACGACGCTGGTCGAGCTCCACGAAGCGGCGCTCGAACAGTGCCTGCACCAGCTCGTCACGACCGCCGAAGTGGTAGTGCACGGCCGCGTTGTTGCGCTGCCCGGCCGCCTCGGCGACCTCGCGGAGCGACACGCCGTGCAGGCCCCGGTCGGCGAAGAGCTGCTCGGCGGCGTCGAGGATGGCCGCCTGGGTGGCGACCGGTGACGGTCCGGGGCGCCTGCGCGGCGCCGGCTCGTCGCCGCTCATCGGGGGAACGTACCCCGGCGAGCATCCTAAAGCAACTGTTGTAGGATCCCGCCCGATCGCCGGCCGCAGGCGACCGACCTGGGGGGCACCGATGTCCGACCGCAGCCGCTTCGCGGGACAACCGATCACCGACGACGACGCCGCCATCGCCGCGGCGCTCGAGGACGTGAGCGTGCCCACGCTGCTGCTCTCGATGGTCCACATGACGGGAGACCCCTCGATCCTCCGGGGTGCGCTGCGCCCCACGGGCATCTACCTCAACGAGGTGCAGGGGTTCATGAGCCCCGAGGACCAGGCGGCCGCCCGGGCCGCGGCGCTCGAAGTCATCCGGGCCTATCGCGACGGGGGGTGCGAGCTCCCTCCCCCGCCCACCCCCGAGGTCGTGCACGAGATGATGAACTTCCTCGTGGCGCAAGAGGTCCCCGACGAGTACGTGCCGCTGATGCTCGAGGAGCTCGAG
This sequence comes from Actinomycetota bacterium, assembly GCA_017882935.1. Taxonomy (GTDB): domain Bacteria; phylum Actinomycetota; class Acidimicrobiia; order Acidimicrobiales; family Iamiaceae; genus JADGOP01. The sequence continues at coordinate 2,020 of JADGOP010000219.1, read as the reverse complement.
CTCGACGGGGCCGACGCCCGGCGGGTGCCGGCCCTCGACGCGGTCCCCGCCGCCGCCAAGGCCGCCTTCAGCGTGGTGATCGTCGGGGCGGGGATGTCGGGGGTGCTCGCCGGCATCCGCCTGGGCCAGGCCGGCATCCCGTACACGATCATCGAGAAGAACCCGGGGGTCGGCGGCACCTGGTACGAGAACCGCTTCCCCGGCAGCCGGGTCGACGTGGGCAACCACTTCTACTGCTACTCGTTCGCCCCCGACGACGGCTGGACCGAGTTCTTCGCCCAGCAGCCCGAGCTGCAGCGCTACTTCGAGCGCTGCGTGGAGGAGTACGGCGTCGCCGACCACATCCGCTTCGGCACCGAGGTGGTGGGCGCCCGCTGGGACGACGAGGCGGCGCGCTGGTCCGTCGAGGTCCGCCCGGGCGCTGGCGACGGGGTCGGCGCGGCCACCGAGACCCTCGAGGCCAACGCGCTGATCAGCGCGGTGGGCCAGCTCAACCGGCCCAAGCTCCCCGACATCCCGGGGCGCGACTCGTTCGAGGGACTGGCGATGCACTCGGCGCAGTGGGTCGACGGCACCGACCTGCACGGCAAGCGCGTCGCGGTCATCGGCACCGGTGCGAGCGCCTTCCAGATCGTCCCCACCATCGCCCCCGACGTCGAGCAGCTCACGGTGTTCCAGCGCTCCGCGCCCTGGATGTTCCCCAACCCGCACTACCACGACCGCGTCGGGCCGGGGGTCACCTGGGCCTTGCAGCACCTCCCGTTCTACGGCCGCTGGTACCGGTTCCTGCTCTTCTGGCCCGCGTGTGACGGGGGCCTGCCGGCCATGCGCGTCGACCCCGACTGGCCCCACCAGGACCGGGCGGTGAGCGAGGTCAACGACCTCGCACGCGAGTTCTTCACCAGCTGGATGGCCGAGCAGATCGGCGACGACGCGGAGCTGCTCGCCAAGGTCGTACCCGACTACGTGTGCCTCGGCAAGCGCACGCTGCAGGACAACGGCAGCTGGCTCGGGGCGTTGCGGCGCGACAACGTCGATCTGGTCGTCGATCCCATCGGGGAGATCCGTTCCGACCGCATCGTGTGCGAGAGCGGGGCCGAGCACCCGGTCGACGTCATCGTCTACGCCACCGGCTTCCACGCCAACCGGTACCTGTGGCCGATGGAGATCACGGGCCGGGACGGGGCGGTGCTCGCCGAGCAGTGGGGTGACCGACCCACCGCGCACCTCGGCATCACCGTGCCCAACTTCCCCAACCTCTTCTGCCTGTACGGGCCCGGCACGAACCTGGCGCACGGTGGCAGCCTCATCTTCCACTCCGAGTGCCAGGTGCGGTACGTGATGGGGTGCCTCGCCGAGCTGGTTGGCCGCACCGACGCATCCATGGAGTGCAGACGCGAGGTCCACGACGAGTACAACGAGCGCCTCCAGGCCGAGCTCGACACCATGGTGTGGTCGCACCCGTCGATCCGCTCGAGCTGGTACCGCAACCCCGAAGGACGCATCTACATCCTCTCCCCGTGGCGCCTCGTCGACTACTGGGACTGGACCCGCGAGCCCGACCCCGACGACTTCGTCATCACCGAGCGCTGACACCGACCGGACTGGGACGTTCGCCTCTACCCGGCCGCCACGCCGGTTCCTAGCGTCACGGCTAGTACCACGGATCTGAGGAGGCCATCATGCGCGCCGTCGTCTACCACGGTCCCGGCCACAAGGCCTGGGAGGACGTCCCGAAGCCCGTGGTCGTCGACGACACAGACGCCATCGTGCGCGTCGACGTCGTCACGATCTGCGGCACCGATCTCCACATCCTCAAGGGCGACGTCCCCGCCGTCACCGATGGCCGCATCCTGGGCCACGAGGCGGTCGGCACGATCGAGTCCGTCGGGCCGGGCGTGAAGAACCGCAAGCCGGGCGACAAGGTGCTCGTCTCCTGCATCACGGCCTGCGGGGCCTGCAGGTACTGCCGCGAGGGCAGCTACAGCCAGTGCCTGGGCGGCGGGGGTTGGATCCTCGG
>JADGOP010000218.1 GCA_017882935.1 Actinomycetota bacterium | reverse complement strand
GACGAACCGCTGGTCGTCGACGTTTCCCCGGTGTAGGTCGACGTGGTGCCCGGAACAACAGAGCTCGTAGCCGTCGGGCCCGGCGCCGACCCTCCGGTGGCCTTCACCGCCTTCGACGACGGCCCCCCGCACGCCGACCCGGCGAGCAGGGCCCCGCTCAGCCCGACCGCCACCAACCCGTTGCGATGCCTCATCATGTCCCCTCCCTGTCAGCCGGCGCTGTGCTATCGGCGGGGTCTGGTCCGAACCTGACCGTCACGGTCGGTTTCGGACCAGACCTCGAGCTGGGGTCAGGCGGCGAGCAGCTCGTCGACGGCGAGGCGGTCAGCGTCGGTGAGGTCCCACTCGATCGACGCGGCGTTGGCCGCCACCTGCTCGGGACTGGTGGCACCGGCGATCACGCTCGCCACACCGGGCTGCCCGGCCAACCACGACATGGCCAGCTCGAGCGGCGTGTGGCCCCGCTCTTCGGCGAAGCCCACCAGGCGCTCGGTGCGGTCCCAGTCCCGCTCGGAGAAGCCCGAGCTGAACGGCGGGATCGCGGCGAAGCGGGTGCCCGCGGGCGCGTCCTCGCCCCGCCGGTACTTGCCGGTGAGCAGCCCCGACGCCAGGGGGAAGTAGGGCACCACCCCGATGCGGAACTGGTTGGCGGCGGGCACGATCTCGCGCTCGACGCGGCGGCGCAGCAGGCTCCACTCGTCCTGCGTGGCCACGAACCGGGGCTGGTGGGCCCGGTCGGCGACGTGGTGGGCGTCGGCAAGCTGCCACGCGGCGAAGTTCGAGGCCCCCAGGTAGCGCACCTTGCCGGCGTGGACCAGGTCCGCGAGCGCCCCGAGCGTCTCCTCGATGGGCGTGCCGGGGTCGGGCCGGTGGAGGTAGTAGAGGTCGATGTAGTCGGTGCCGAGGCGGCGCAGGCTCCGCTCCACGGCGTCGGCCACGTAGCGCCGTGAGCCACCGGCCGGATAGGTCCCGGCCACCTGGCGGGACCCGAACTTGGTGGCCACGACGGCATCGTCGCGCCGGCCGGCCAGGGCCTTGCCGAGGAACTCCTCGGACCGTCCCGGCTCCGCGCCGCCGTAGCTCTCGGCCGTGTCGAAGAAGGTGATGCCGGCCTCGAAGGCCGCGTCGACCACGGCCTTCGTCCCCGCCTCGTCGATGCGCATGCCGAAGTTGTTGCAGCCGATGCCGACCGCCGACACCCACAACCCGGAGTCGCCCATTCGCCGCAGTTCCATGACCGTCACCTTCGCTCGTCGCAACCGGACCGATCCGGGACGGTAGCGAACCTGCCGAGGTTTTCCCGCCTGGACCTGTCACAACCGACCCGACTGCGGCGTCGACCACGTGAAGGACCACGACGAGGAGACAGATCATGGAGCTCAGCGCACGACCGAACGACGACCGGAGGACGTTCACCACCCCGACGTCCCCGATGTCCCCGATGCGAGGCCGCCCCGACCGGTCCGACCCCGGCGAGACCGACCTGCTGGTCGTCGGGGCGGGCCTGGCCGGCCTCACCGCCGCCGCAGTGGCCGCCCGACTCGGCTTGCGCGTGCAGGTGCTCGACACCCGCTCCCCCGGCGGCCGCGCCCGCACTGATGAGCGCGAGGGCTTCCGGTTCAACCAGGGCGCGCACGCGCTCTACCGGGGCGGCGAGGCGCGCGCCGCGCTCGCCCGGCTCGGCATCCGGCCCACCGGAGGGCCGCCCGCCACCGACCGGGGCCGGTTGCTGCACGACGGCACCCTGCACCCCCTCCCCGGCAAGCCGGTCGCGCTGCTGCGCTCGAGGCTGCTCGGGGCCCGGTCGAAGATCCAGGTGGCCAAGCTGCTCGGAACGCTGCCCCGGGTCGATGCGTCCCGACTCGCCGGGATCAGCGGTGCGGCGTGGCTCGACGACACGGGCCTCCGCCCCGACGCCCGGGCGCTCGTCGAGACGATCATCCACGTGGCCACCTACTGCCACGACCTCACCGCGCTGTCGGCCGATGCCATGGTGCGGCAGCTGCAGCGGGCCCTCGGCGACGGGGTCGACTACCTCGACGGCGGCTGGTCGACGCTCGTGCGGGCCCTGAACGACACCGCAACCGCGGCCGGCGCGTCGGTGCGCACCGGCGCCGCGGTGCAGCACCTCACCGGCAGCACGGGGCGCTGGGAGGTCGCCACCCACGAGGGGACCCTCACCGCACGGTCCGTCGTGGTCGCCGCCGGCGGGCCCAGCGCCACCCGGTCGCTGCTGCCCGACGACCCGGGGTGGGGACACCTGGGCCCAGACAGCGAGGTGGCCTGCCTCGACCTCGGGCTGCGACGCCTCATCGACCCACCCGTCGTCTTCAGCGTCGACCAGCCGCTGTACCTCTCCACCCACTGCCCGCCCGCCGACCTCGCCCCCGAGGGGCAGAGCGTGGTCCAGCTCATGCGCTACGGCGTGCGGTCGAGCGCCGAGGACCGGGCCGACCTCTGGGCGCTCGCCTCGGCGGCCGGCATCAGGGAGGATGACGTGGTGACGAGCCGGTTCCTGCACCGCATGGTGGCCAACCACGCGCTGCCCCGACCGGGTTCCGGCCTGGCCGGACGCCCCGCCGTCACGGTGGCTTCATCCCCCGGGCTGTTCGTCGCCGGCGACTGGGTCGGGCCCACCGGGTTGCTGGCCGACGCGGCCGTGTCGAGCGGCGAGGCGGCGGCACGCGCGGCGGCACGTCACCTCCAGGGGCTCCCGCAGCTGGTCGGGCGATGAGCACCGCGACCGGGGCCGCCGGGGCCGACGCCTTCACCGCCGAGCGGCCGCGGCTGCTGGGCCTGGCCTATCGGATGACGGGTGGGCGGGCCGACGCCGAGGACATCGTGCAGGAGGCCTGGCTGCGCTGGTCCCGCGTCGACACCGCCACCATCGAGAACCCCGCGGCGTGGCTCACCACGGTCACGACCCGCCTCACCCTCGACCGCATGCGGGCCCTGCAGCGCCGGCGCGAGACCTACGTCGGACCCTGGCTGCCCGAGCCCGTCGCAGTCGAGCCGGGGCCCGAGGAGACCGCCGAGCTGGCCGAGTCCCTCACGCTCGGCTTCCTGGTCGTCCTCGACCGGCTCAGCCGCACCGAACGGGCGGTGTTCCTGCTGGCCGACGTGTTCGGCGAGAGCTACGCCACCATCGCCGACGCGGTCGGCAAGTCCGAGGTGGCCTGCCGGCAGATCGCCAGCCGCGCCCGCCACAAGGTCCGCGACGCCCACGAGCCCGTGGCCCCGGCCAGCGACGAGCTGCTCGGCGGGCTGCTCGCGGCAGTCATGGCCGGCGATCCGCAACAGGTCATGGACCTGCTCGACCCCGAGGTCGTGCTGCTGTCAGATGGCGGGCCCAACCGCCACGCCGCGCGCCGGCCCGTCCGCGGCCCCTACCGGGTCGCCCGGCTGGTGCTGAACCTCATGAAGCGCCTCGGTGACACGCCGTTCGACGTGGCCCAGCTGAACGGCGAGGTGGCGCTCGTGGCCGAGCACCCCGACGGCCCGATCGTGATCCAGTTCTCCGAGCGCAACGGCCGCATCGCCCGCATCTGGTCGGTGCTCAACCCCGAGAAGCTCACCGACTACGGCGATCCGTTCGACGCGTGCTGAGGATCGGGCGGGGTCGGGTCAGTGCCCGGCGAGGACCGCCCGAGCCACCAGGTCCGTGCCGAACGCGGTGAGGATCGCCAGGTAGAGCAACCCCGTGGCGGCCATCACCGCCGAGTACGACCGCTCCTTCAGCGCCGCGCGCGTCACGAACAGCAGCACGCCCGTGAGCACGGCGCAGCCCACCCACATGAAGCCGAACAGGCCGTTGTAGTGGGCGTTGACCGAGCCGTTTAGCACCGAGACCATGCCCGTGGGGATCAGCAGCATCGCCACCTCGACCGGCCAGATCCACAGCGTCCAGCGCACGATCTCGAGCAGGGGCCCGCGGGCCAGACCGGGCTGCACGAGGTACCAGTGGCCGAGCAGCATGGCGTCGGTGATGGCCCCGAGGAACGCCGCCCCGACCAGCGTGCGGGCGATCGAGAGCGGCACGGGGTGGCCCGCGTGGACGCCCGCGGCGATGAGTCCCACCACGCCGATGACGGGCGCGACCAGGTCGAGCCATGGGGGGAACTCCGCCGCGTCGCGGTCGGGCCCCTTGTAGGCGCGCTCGATGCCGGTCATGGCGTAGACGCGCTCCTGCTTGCGGGCGACCCGCTCCCGCTCTCCCGCCACACCCGCGCGCCTGCGGACGACGGACACCACCAGCGCCACCCCGGTTGCGAGCGCCACGAGCGCGGCAGACACCTCGCGCACCGGAACGGTGCCGATGATGGTCGCCACGGCGATGGAGCCGAGGGCCATGAGGCCGTAGACCGAGCGCATCAGCCAGCCGTAGCCGAGGCTCACCTCGCGCCGCCGCGTGGTGACCCACAGGAACAGCAACCCGCCCACCGCCCACTGCAGGAGCACGGTGGCGCCGTCGAGTTGGATCACTCGGGCGAGGCTACGGGCTGGTCCCCGACCCCCCGAAACCCACCACCCCCACCCTCGACCCGCTGGCGAATGTTCTGTGGGAAACAACCGCAAATGGGTGTTTCCCACAGAACATTCGCGGACGGGGGTGGTCGTCGTGGTGGTGGTGGGACGGCGGCGGGTCAGGTGTCGACGACGACGAGGGCGTGGTCGGCGGTGTTCAGCGAGTCGGGCCCGGCGTCGGTGGCGACCACGATGTCCTCGAGGCGGGCACCCCAGCGGCCCGGCACGTAGATCCCGGGCTCGATCGAGAAGGCGTGGCCGGCCACCAGCTCGGTCGGGTTGCCGTCGACGATGTAGGGGTCCTCGTGCTCCTCGACGCCGATGCCGTGGCCCGTGCGGTGGACGAACCGGTCGCCGAGGCCGGCTGCGGCGATGACCGTGCGCGCGGCGGCGTCGACCTGCTCGGCGGGCACCCCGACACGTGCCGCCGCGACCCCGGCTGCCTGGGCCTCGTGCAGCACCGCGTACAGCTCGGCCAGCTCGGCGGGGACCGGCCCGGTGTGGACGCAACGGGTGATGTCGGAGCAGTAGCCGACCCCGTGCTCGTCGGGCAGGGTGCCCCCG
>JADGOP010000217.1 GCA_017882935.1 Actinomycetota bacterium | reverse complement strand
TGGGCCGACGGCGCGGCTGCCGCGATCGACGCCCACGCGCTGCCGTGGACGGTCCAGCGCCTCGGCTGCCGGGCCGAGTACTGGTTCTGCCCACCTCCCCGCGACGGCGCGGCGGCCGCGGCGGCGGTCGACCCCGAGCTCGAGGCCTTCCTGCACCTGTGGAGCCTCAACCGCGGCATCCTGCTGACGCCGTTCCACAACATGGCGCTGCTGTCGTCGAGCCACACCCGCGCCGACGTCGACCGGCACACCGAGGTGTTCGCCGAGGCCCTCGCCGCCCTGACGGCGTAGCGCTCGGGGGTCAGCTCCGGGCGCGCTTGGGCTCGGTCGACTTGCGCAGCAGGCCGACCTCGCGGGTGAAGTCGGCCGGGTCCTCGAAGTCCTTGTAGACGCTGGCGAAGCGCAGGTAGGCCACCTGATCGAGCTCGCGGAGGCCTTCCAGCACCTCGCGACCGATGCGCTCGCTGGTGACCGCGTCGGCGCCTTCGGTGCGCAGCCGCTCTTCGATGGCCCCGACGAGCTCGTCGAGCTGGGCCTCCTCGACCGGCCGGTTCTTGGTGGCCGACCGGAGCCCTTCGAGCACCTTCTCGCGGTCGAACGGCACGCGGTCGCCGGAGCGCTTGACCACCACCAGCGACACCTCCTCGACGCGCTCGAAGGTGGTGAAGCGGCGCCCGCAGCTCAGGCACTGGCGCCGCCGCCGGATCGAGGACCCGTCCTCGTTGGCGCGCGAGTCGACGACCTTGTCGTCGATGCTCGAGCAGGCGGGGCAGCGCACCGAGCGGAGGCTACCGATCCCCGCGACATCGCACGACATTTGTTGCGCCTCGTCGGCGCCAGGGCCTCAGTGACCGGGAAGGCCGGCGAGCGGCAGGCGGTCGCCCGGCTGCAACGGGCCCGATCCGTGAAGCGCGGCGAGGCGGTCGACGAGACCGGTCACGTCGCCCTGGGGCTGGAGGCGCCGGGCGATGCCCCACAGCGTGTCGCCGGGTTGCACCACCAGCACCGGGCCGGCCGAGGCGCCGGCTGCGGCGGCCGGGGCCGCCGAGGAGCCCAGTGCCGAGCCGGTGAGGTCGAGCGCGGCCACCGCCAGAGCCACCACCGCGACGAGCGCCACCAGGGCGAGGAGCAGGGCCGCCACCCGGCGCCGGGCGTAGGTGCGGGCCAACGATCGGGGTGAGTGCCCGCCCTCGAGCACCCGCAGCGCCGGGCCCGTGCGGCGCTGGGAGCGCCCGGGGGCACCGACGGGGAGTGCCAGGTCGTGGGCTTGGGCGGGGGTGAAGTGCACGATCGCAGCCATGGTCGGCATTCTCCTCAGGGGGTGTGACACCCAACGGCGGACCGGGTGGGTGACGGGCGTTCCGGGTGCGACCAAACACCCGTTCGACCGCCAGCCAAGCACGAACGCCCGTTCGGGTCAAGCCCGAATCCGAACAGGTGTTTGCCTTCCGGGGCGACCTTTGCTACCTTCGACCACGAACACCCGTTCGTGCGCCCGCGCGGTCGGTCGAAAGGGGCTCCGATGGTCAACCAGCAACTCACCGCCCGCCAGCGCCAGGTCCTCGAGTGCATCGAGGCGTCCATGCGCGACCGTGGCTACCCGCCGTCGGTGCGCGAGATCGGCGACTCGGTGGGCCTCACCTCCCCGTCGAGCGTCCACGCCCACCTCTCCACGCTCCAGCGGCTCGGCTACCTCAAGCGCGACCCCACCAAGCCCCGCGCCATCGAGGTGCGCTTCGACGCCGCGTCGGGCGCGGCGGTCGAGCGCCGGCCGGTGCGCCACGTGCCCCTCGTGGGCGAGGTCGCTGCCGGCACCGACGTGCTGGCCCAGGAGAACGTCGAGGAGACCATGCCGGTGCCGGCCGACCTCACTGGCGACGGCGAGCTGTTCATGCTCCGGGTGCGCGGTGACTCCATGATCGACGCGGGCATCCTCGACGGCGACTTCGTGGTGGTCCGCTCCGACCCCACCGGCACGCCGGGCGACATCGTGGTCGCGGGCATCCCCGGTGAGGAGGCCACCGTCAAGACCTACCGACGCACCGCCACCCACGTCGTCCTCGAGCCGGCCAACCCCCGCCTCGACCCCATGGTGTTCGACCCCGAAGAGGTCACCGTCTTCGGCCGGGTCGTCACCGTGCTCCGCCGCCTCTAGCCCTCGTCCCGGCCCACCAGCCCCGAGGCGTTCCGGTCCCTGCCGCCGCGCTCGTGCGGCGCCACGGGCCGGAACGCCCGACGGGCTACAGCTTGGCGAGCGCCTCTTCGTAGCGCGCCTGCTCGCGCGCCGTGCCGAGGCTGTCGGTGTGGAAGGCGTCGACCACCGTGCCGTCGGTGCCGATCACGAAGGTGGCGCGGATGGCGCAGCCCTTCTCGTCGTTGAACACGCCGTAGGCCTGCGCGGTGGCACCGTGCGGCCAGAAGTCGGAGAGCAGCGGGAAGGTGTAGCCCTGCTCCTGCGCCCACTTGGCCTGCGCGAAGCGGCTGTCGCACGACACGGCGAGCACCTGCACGCCGGCACTCTCGTAGCGGGCGATGTCGTCGCGGAGGCCGCACAGCTCGCCCTCGCAGACCCCGGTGAAGGTGAACGGGTAGAACACCAGCACCACGGGCCTGGTCGTACGCACCTCCCCGAGCGACACGACGGTGCCGCTCTGGTCGGGCAACGAAAAGTCGGGGGCCGGCTGGCCGATCTCCACCGTCATGGTGGGCTCCTCGGGGGTCAGGGGTACGAGACCGCGGAGCCTACCGAGCCGCGTTCGACTCCCGACACGACGGACTGGGTCAGTCGAGGCCCTGGGTGAGCAGTGCCCGCTGCACGCGGAAGCACCACTCGAGCATGCGCCGCTCGACGCGCTCGTCGGCCGTGTGGGCGATGGTGGGATCGCCGGGCCCGAAGTTGGCGGCAGGGATGCCGTGCTCGGCGAAGCGCGCCACGTCGGTCCAGCCGAGCTTGGCGACCACGGGTAGGTCGGCGCGGCCGACCAGCGCGGCCACGAGCGGGTGGTCGAGCGCCGGCGGCGCACCGCCGTACACGTCGACCACCTCGACGGTGTCGCCGTCGTCGAGCGCGGGAGCGAGCACGGCGCGGATGTGGGCCTCGGCCTCGGCCGGCGAGCGGTCGGGGGCGAAGCGGTGGTTGAGCGCCACCGAGGCGACATCGGGCACGACGTTGCCCGCGACGCCCCCCGAGACCTTCACGGCCTGCAGCGCCTCGCGGAACTGGCAGCCCTGGATGAGCGGCTCGCGCGGCTCGTAGGCCTCGACGATGGCCAGCACGTGACCCAGCCGGTGGATGGCGTTGCGGCCCATCCAGGGGCGGGCGGTGTGGGCGCGCTCGCCACCGACGGTGACGAGGAGGCGCATGGTGCCCTGGCAGCCAGCCTCGAGCGCGCCGTTGCTGGGCTCGCCCAGGAGCGCCACGTCGGCCGCGACCAGATCGGGGCGCTCGCGGAAGAGGTGGCCGAGCCCGCTGTGCACCGCGTCGACCTCCTCGGCCGCGTAGAACACGTAGCTCACATCGATGGCCGTGACGGGCAGCGAGCGGGCGAGCGCGAGCATGATCGCGACGCCGCTCTTCATGTCGCACGCGCCGAGCCCCCACAGCAGGTCGCCCTCGACCCGGGCATGCTCGTTGCCGTTGGGCGGCACGGTGTCGGTGTGGCCCGCCAGCACGACTCGGCGGCGGTGGCCCTGCTCGGTGCGCGCCACGAGGTTGTCGGCGACCCGGGTGACCTGGAGCCACGGGAGCTGGGTGAGCTCCTGCTCGAGCCAGTCGACCAGCGGGCCCTCCTGGTGGCTCAGCGAGGGCCGGTCGACGAGGTCGGCCGTGAGCGCGAGCAGGTCGCACGGGAGTGCCTCGTTCGCGTCGGGAGCCGCCACCTCGGTCATCAGACGGTGGCGCCGTGGCCGCGGAGGACCTCGTTGAGCGAGGACTTGTCGTGCCGCTCGCCCTCGACGAGGCGCTTGATGACGAGCACGCACGGCAGCCCGAACTCGCCCCCGGTGAAGGTGCGCGGGCGTGTGGCGAGGATGGCCACCGACCACGGTGGGACCGAGCCGCGACCCAGCTCCTCGCCGGTGGCGGCATCGATGACGGGCACCGAGCCGGTGAGGATGCAGCCTGCGCCGAGCACGCTCCCCTCGCCCACCACGGCACCTTCGGCGACGATGCAGCGACTGCCGATGAGGCACTCGTCGCCGATGATCACGGGCGCGGCCTGCGGCGGCTCGAGCACCCCGCCGATGCCGACGCCGCCCGAGAGGTGGACGTTCTCGCCGATCTGGGCGCAGGAGCCGACGGTCACCCAGGTGTCGACCATGGTGTTGGCGCCGACGCGGGCACCGATGTTGACGTAGCTCGGCATCATCACCACCCCGGGCGCGAGGTAGGACCCGACCCGGGCCGAGGCGCCGGGCACCACGCGCACCCCGGATGCCTGGTAGCCGCGCTTGAGCGGGATCTTGTCCGCGTACTCGTAGGGCCCGAGCTCGACGGTCTCCATCTGCGACAGCTTGAACAGGAGCAGGATCGCCTGCTTCAGCCAGGCGTGCACCACGACCGAGCCGTCGGGCGCCAGCTCGGCGACCCGTGCGGTTCCGGCGTCGAGCAGGGCGATGGCGCGGTCGACCACGGCCCGGGCCTCGAGGTCGTGGGCGTCGAGATCGGCGCGCCGCTCCCAGAGGTCGGTGATCTGGGCCTCGAGGTCGGTCATGGGCGGCAACCGTAGCGGTGCGCTCGCGGCAGGCCCAACAGGCGTTTCCGCGCCGGTGCGGTGGTGGTGGGCGTGGGCGTTCGGGCTACGAGGAACCCGGTCGGCGTCGGCGGGCCGGCCGGCTGCGCGTGCTGGTGCGGACCCGCCCGAGGTCGAGCTGCTCGGCGCCGGACGCCTCCGCCGGGCCGCGCATGTCGATGACCTCGACAGGGGCCACCCAGGTGTCCTTCGAGGAGCGCCCGCCCGAGCTGCGCGACCGCTTGCGGCGGCTGCGTCGGGCCTTGCGGCGGGTGACCGTGCCGGTGCGGTCGACGAGCAGCGTGACGCCGCCGACGAAGAGGAAGAGCACGCCGAGCATGGTGTAGGCGCCGCCGGCGAGCCCGACCGAGAGGCACACGC
>JADGOP010000216.1 GCA_017882935.1 Actinomycetota bacterium | reverse complement strand
GCAGCCGCGGAACGTGAAGGTGAGCGCCAGCCACCCCATGCTCGACGACACCCGGTCGGCGAGCTCCGGGAAGTCGGGCGCGGCGTCGGCCGCACCCACCACGGCCGAGGGGAACCCGTGACAGATGACCACGGCCGGGACCTTGCCCGCGGCCACGCGCGCAGGGCGGGCGATGTGCCCGGCGAGCTCGACGTCACCCGATCGGAACCGGATCTCCATGGACCGACGGCCCCGCTACCGGCGCGCCGACGCGGCGGCATCGGGGCGGTCCGGCGACGCCATCGGGAGGTCAGGCCTCGGCGGCCGCGGCGGCGCGGGCCCCGGGGCAGCGGCACCGGTGGTAGCCGCGGTTCGAGGCCTCGACGAAGGTGTCGGGACCGAAGCAGAGGTACTGCTGCGAGTCCATCAGCTCGTCGATGACCTCGGGCCGGTCGCAGCTGTCGAGGTCGTGGACCACCTGGCTGCGCTTGTCGCCGAGCCAGCGGTGGTCCTCGAAACGGGTGGGGCGCTCCATGGCCGCTCACCCTACGAGACCGCCCGGGCCTGCCAAAACCGCTGCCCACCGGGGCTTGCGATCCGAGCCCGGACGCGACGAAGGGCGGGCCGAAGCCCGCCCTTCGCTACAGACGTGGAACCAAGATCAGACGGGCTTGACGGCCGAAGCCTGCAGGCCCTTCTTGCCTTGGGTGACCTCGAACTCCACGCGCTGGCCCTCGGCCAGCTCGCGGTAGCCGGAGACCTGGATCTCGGTCTGGTGGACGAAGAGGTCCTCGCCACCGTCCTCGGGAGCAATGAAGCCGAAGCCCTTGGTGGCGTTGAACCACTTCACGGTGCCAGTAGGCATTTGGGTGTTGTCCTTCCGTTTCGACGCACGAACTTGCGGGGAACCAGGACAGAACAAGCCCGACCTTGACCAGCAATGACGTTCATTCCTGCGTGTTGTTGATTGTGAACGCTCCGGTGACGGTAGCAGTCAGACCGCGTCGCGGCTACCCCCAACTTGTCGGGACGCCCCGCGCGCAGCCGCGCGCTCAGCTCGCGTCGCCCCCGTCGGGGTCCCCGACGACCTCCGGCCCGATGGCGCCGATGGCGCGCAGGTAGCGCGTCCGGCCCTGCAGGACCGACGCCACGTCGACGTCGGTGAGGTCGCGGCCCTCGGCGTCGACGACCTCGAGGATGCGGCCGATGGCGATGTCCTCGTCGAGCACCTCCATGCCCAACTCGACGTGCTCGGCCTCGGCCGTGGCCTCCTCGAGCGCGTCCACGTCGGTGCGCAGCACCCACCGCACGTCGTCGTAGGTGAGGCGCGAGGCCACGTCGGGCGGCAGGCCGTCGCTGATGAACGCCACCGCCTCCTCGAGGTCGAAGACCGCGGGGCGCGCGCGGGTGGCGCCGCCGAGCGCCTCGCGCCCGACGGCCACCAACGCGATCACGACCACGCTCACGATCGCGAGCACCACGAAGATCCAGATCATCGGTTCACGTTACGGGTGTGACCCGGATGCCGAAGGCGCACCTGCGAAGCAGGTGCCGAGGTCACAGACCGATGCGCTGGGCCAGCAGCTCGCGGTGGTAGGTGGGGTCGCCGAACAGCAGCTCCGACGACTTGGCGCGCTTGAAGTAGAGGTGCGCCGGGTGCTCCCAGGTGAAGCCGATGCCACCGTGGATCTGGATGTTCTCGGCGGCGCAGTGGAAGTAGGCCTCCGAGCAGTAGGCCTTGGCCAGGCACGCCACCGAGGGCAGCTCGTCGTTGAGCTCCGAGGCGCACCAGCCGGCGTAGTAGGCGGCGGACTTCGAGGACTCGACCTCGAGCAGCATGTCGGCGCACTTGTGCTTGATGGCCTGGAACGACCCGATCGGGCGGCCGAACTGCACGCGCACCTTGGCGTACTCGACCGACATGTCGAGCACCTTCTGCGCGCCACCGACCTGCTCGGCGGCGAGGGCCACCGCGGCGAGGTCGAGGACCCGCTCGAGCACGGTCCAGCCCTCGCCCTCGGTGCCGAGGAGCGTGGCCGGCGTTCCGGCGAAGGTGAGCTTGGCCTGCTTGCGCGTCTGGTCCATGGTGGACAGCGCGGTGCGGGTGAGGCCCGCGGCGTCGGCGGCCACGGTGAAGAGGCTCACGCCCTTGCCGGTGCGGGCGGCCACGATGATGAGGTCGGCGGTGTGGCCGTCGAGGACGAAGAGCTTCTCGCCGTCGATGGTGTAGCCGTCGCCCGACGCGGTGGCGGTGGCGGTGATGCCCGCCTCGTCCCAGCGGCCGTTGGCCTCGGTGAGCGCCAGCGCGGCGATGGTCTCGCCGGAGGCGATGCCGGGCAGGTGCGCCTTCTTGGCCGCGTCGTCGCCGCTGTGCAGCAGGGTGTTGCCGGCCAGCACGACGGAGGAGAAGTACGGCGCGCAGAGCAGCGACCGGCCCATCTCCTCGAGCACCACGATGAGCTCGATGTAGGAGTAGCCCGAGCCACCGAACTCCTCGGGGATGATGAGGCCCTGGAGGCCGAGCTGCTCGGCCATCTGCGACCACACCGCGGCGTCGTAGCCGGCCTCGGTGTCCATCTGCTCGCGCACGGCGGTCTCCGACGACTTGTCGTCGAGGAACTGGCGCACGATGCGGCGCAGTTCGTCCTGCTCCTCGCTGAAGGCGAAGTTCACGGTGTTCCCCCTGGGTGGGACGGGTGTGGAATCTCGGTCGAGGCGCCTGTTCTAGCGGGACGGCCCGGGGCGGCGCACCTCGGTGTGTGTACACCGGTGCGACACCACGACTACGCTGGGCCGCCGTGGAACGGCTCGGCGTGCGTGACCTGCGGAACCAGACCGCCGCGGCGGTGCGGCGGGCCGGCGCCGGCGAGCGCATCGTGGTCACCGTCGACGGGCGCCCACTGGCTCAGCTCGGCCCCCTCGACCCACTGGCGGGCAGCGCCACCCTCGACGACCTCGTGACCCGCGGCCTGCTGGTCGCGCCCCGGCGACGCGACCGACCGGCCCCCGACGTGCGGGTCGACCTGTGGGCCGGCGCCCGACTCGACCGGGCGCTCGCGGAGCTGCGCGGTGGCTGACGCGGCGCGGCACCGCACCCGTCGCGGCGCGGCACGATGACGCTCGCGCTCGACACCTCGGCGCTGCTGTCGCGCTACGTGTCGGGGCCCACCCACGCCCTCACCCTCGACGCCATGGCCGCCGACCCCGACTGGTGCGCGTCGGCCCTGGCGCTCACCGAGGCGCTCATGCTCGTCGACCGGCTCACCGACCCCGGCCAGGCGGTGGGGCTGCGCCGCGCCCTGCGCGACGAGTGGGACTGCTTCCACGTGGTGCCCACCGACCAGGCATGCCTCGACCGCGCCGCCGACCTCGGGCGCGAGCACCCGCTGCGCACCACCGATGCCGTCCACCTCGCGGCCGCCGATCGCCTCCCGCGGCCCACCACCTTCCTCACGTTCGACGCCCACCAGATCCCGGTGGCCCTGGCACTCGGCCTCGCGGTGGTCTCCACGGCGAGCGCCCCGACCCGGGGAGCCCGCCGGCCCGGCGGCCGCCACCCCGGGGGCATGATCGAGCCCTGAGGCGGAACCGGTCGCCGCCCGGCAGACTGGGACCATGTCCACGCTCCACTGGTCCGACACGCAGGCCGAGATCCACAAGATCGTGGTGGGCCCGTTCGACAACAACGTCTTCGTGCTGCGCTGCCGCGAGACCGGCGACGCAGTGCTGCTCGACGCCGCCAACGAGCACGAGAAGCTGCTCGACCTGTGCCGCACGCTCGGGGTCCGCAAGGTGCTCGAGACGCACGGCCACTGGGACCACATCCAGGCGGTGCCGGCCGTGCGCGACGCCGGGTTCGAGGTGGGCGTCACCGCGGCCGACTCGTCGATGCTCCCGTCGTACGACTTCGTGCTCGACGACGAGGGCGTCATCGAGGTGGGCCGGCTCCGGCTGCACACCATCCTCACGCCGGGTCACACCCCCGGGTCGATGTGCTTCCGGCTCGAGGGCTCGCCGGTGCTGTTCAGCGGCGACACGCTCTTCCCCGGCGGCCCGGGCAACACCAGCTTCGAGGACGCCGACTTCGACACGATCATCCGCTCGATCGACGACCGGCTCTTCGCGACGCTCGACCCCGACACGCTGGTGCTCCCCGGCCACGGCGACGACACCACCATCGGTGCCGAGCGCCCCCACCTCCAGGAGTGGGTCGACCGCGGCTGGTGAGTCCGCGTTAGCGTCGTCGCCATGCGCCGCTGACCTCCGTCGAACCCGCCTTGTCGCCTCCGGAGGTCCGCCATGTCACGCCGATCCGCGCTGTCCGGCGCGGTGCTCCACGCCACCGACGTCACCGTCTCGCGTGGCGCCACCACCATCCTCGATGCGGTGTCGCTCACGGTCGCGCCAGGCGACCGCATCGGCCTCGTCGGACCGAACGGCGTCGGCAAGAGCACGCTGCTGCGCGCCCTGGCCGGGGAGCTCACGCCGGAGCGGGGCGCGGTCCGGCTGACGCCGCCCACGGCCACCGTCGGACTCCTCCCCCAGGAGCCCGACCTACGACCGGGCGAGACGTTGCGCGACCACCTCGCACGGCGCACGGGCGTGGCCGCGGCCGTGCGTGAGCTCGACCGCTCGGCCGGCGCGCTGGCGTCGCCCGACCCCGCCGTGGCAGCGGAAGCGGCCGAGCACTACGACGTGGCCCTGCAGCGGTACCTCGCGCTTGGCGGCGCCGACTTCGATGCGCGGGCCGCCGAGGTCTGCGACGACCTCGGGCTCCCCGACGACCGCCTCTCGATCGAGGCCACCGCCCTGTCGGGGGGTCAGGCCGCCCGCGCCTCGCTGGCCGCGGTGCTGCTGAGCCGCCACGACCTCCTGCTCCTCGACGAGCCCACCAACGACCTCGACCTGGCGGGCCTCGACCGCCTCGAGCGCTTCCTCCTGCACGAGCGGACGGGCGGCCTGGTGGTGGTGTCGCACGACCGGACGTTCCTCGAGCAAATCGTCACGGCCGTCGTGGAGATCGACGAGCACAGCCGCCGCGCCACACGCTTCGGCGGTGGCTGGACCTCGTTCCTCGACGTCCGCGCGGTCGCCCGACGGCAGGCCGAGCAGCAGTACCGCGAGGCGCGCGGTCAG
>JADGOP010000215.1 GCA_017882935.1 Actinomycetota bacterium | reverse complement strand
CAGCGACAACGGCATCGTCGACGAGGCCACCGCCAAGGCCCTCGCCGGCCTCGACCGTCCCGCACCCCGCCCCTACGTCGAGGTGCAGGCGGGGGTCTGACCCCGACCCACCGCCCATGAGCAACCCAGCCCCCGCGGCAAGGCCTGCCGTCCCGCCGCTCGACCTGTTGGTCATCGGCTCGGGCGTGGCGGGGCTGTCCGCCGCGGTGCGGGCCGCCGAGGTGCACGGCCTCCAGGTCGGCGTGCTGACCAAGGGCGAGCTCGAGCAGGGGAGCACCCGCTGGGCCCAGGGCGGCGTGGCCGCGGTGCTCGACACCGACCCCGACTCCACCGACCTCCACCTGGCCGACACGCTGGCGGCCGGCTCGGGGCTGTGCGACCGGGAGGCGGTCCGGGTGCTGGTCGAGGAAGGTCCGGCGCGGGTCAACGAGCTCATCGCCATGGGGGCGGTCTTCGACCGCGACCCCGACGGCCGGCTGCAGCTGGCGCGTGAGGGTGGGCACAGCCTCGCCCGTGTCGTCCACGCCGGCGGCGCCGCCACGGGAGCCGAGGTCGAGCGGGCGCTCGTCGTGGCCGTGCGCGACACCGCGGCTGCGCTGCTCGAACGCTGGTTCGCGTTCGACCTGATCGTGCGCGAGGGGCGCTGCGCCGGCGTGCGGGCGCTGGCACCCACCGGCGAGGTCGTCGAGGTGGCCGCCCGCAACGTGCTCCTCGCCACCGGAGGAGCGGGCCAGCTCTTCTCGGTCACCACCAACCCGGCCGAGGTGACCGGCGACGGCATCGCCATGGCCCTGCGGGCCGGGGTGGCCGTCGCCGACCTCGAGTTCATGCAGTTCCATCCCACGGCGCTGCACTCGAGCGCCATGCCGCGACCCCTGCTCACCGAGGCCCTGCGTGGGCACGGCGCGCTCATCCGCGACATCCGTGGCGAGCGGTTCGTCGACGAGCTCCAACCCCGTGACGTCGTGTCGCGTGCGATCACCACGCAGATGCTCGCCGACGGGACCGACCACGTCTGGCTCGACGCAACCGGGCTCGAGCAGTTCGGCGACCGCTTCCCGACCATCGCCGCCGCGCTCGCCGACGCCGGCCTCGATCCCGCCACCGACCTGCTGCCCATCGCTCCCGCCGCGCACTACCTCAGTGGTGGCGCGGTGACCGACCTCCGGGGCGCGACCTCGCTGCCGGGCCTCTGGGCGGCGGGCGAGACCTCGTGCACCGGCGTGCACGGCGCCAACCGGCTCGCGTCCAACTCGCTGCTCGAGGGCATGGTCTTCGGTCCCCGGGTCATCGAGGCCATCGCCGACGGCAGCGAGGGGCCCGAGCCCACGGGCGCGATGCGCGCCGTCCTCGAGCCCGACGCTGACGACGAGGTGGCGGCCATCACGTTGCCCCCCGGGCCACGCCCCGTGCCCGGCCCGTTGAGTGCGCGGTCGTCGCGCTCGGCGAGTCGCCATGCGCAACAGCTGATGTTCACGGAGAAGGCTGGCGTGCTCCGCACCGCCGAGAGCCTGCGCGCGGCGCACGCGATCTCGTTCGCGCACCGCGAGGAGATCGGTCCCCCGACCACGCCCGAGGCGTGGGAGCTGGCGAACCTCTGCGACGTCGGCTGCGCGCTGGCCCTGGCCGCGCTGGTGCGCGAGGAGAGCCGGGGCGCACACACCCGCGCCGACTTCCCCGACCGCGACGACACCCGCTTCCGCGCCCGCCTCGTCCACCGATGATTGGGGAACGTTCGACGCGAACGGGCAGGCTGGTGCCCAACATGACCCTGCCTGCCCGACCCGCTCCGACCAACGCGGTGCACCCGCCCATCGGTGCGGTGCGCGAGGCCGTGGCGCGGGCGCTGGCCGAGGACCTCACGCCCGTCGGCGACATCACCTCGGCGCTGCTCCCGCCCGAGGCGCGAGCAGACGCTGCGCTCGTGGCCCGCTCCGACGGGGTGCTGGCCGGGCGCCTGTGCGTCGACGAGGCGCTGCTCCAGGTCGACCCCACCATCACCATCGAGTGGCGGGCCGACGACGGCGACCGCATCGCGGCGGGCCAGACGCTCGCCGTCATCACGGGCCCGCTGCCCGGGATCCTCACCGCCGAGCGCACCGCGCTGAACTTCCTCGGCCACCTGTCGGGCGTCGCCACGGCCACGGGCCGCTTCGTCGACGCCCTCGCGGCGGCGGGCGAGGTGCACCTGAAGGTGTGGGACACCCGCAAGACCACGCCCGGCCTGCGGGCGCTCGAGAAGGCCGCCGTGCGGGCCGGGGGCGCGCAGAACCACCGGGGCAACCTGTCCGAGTGGGTGCTGCTCAAGGACAACCACCTCACGGTGCTGGGCATCGACGAGGCGGTCCGCCAGACCCGCGCCCGCTGGCCCGGGCGACTCGCCCACGTCGAGTGCGACACCTTCGCTCAGGTCTTCGCCGCGCTCGACGCCGGAGCCGACGCCCTGCTGCTCGACAACATGACGCCCGACGAGGTCCGTGCCTGCGTGGCCGAGGTCGACCGCCGCACGCCGGCGGGAGGTCGCCGGCCCTGCCTCGTCGAGATCTCCGGTGGCATCACCCTCGACACCATCGCGTCCTTCGCCGGGTGCGGCGCCGACCGCGTGTCGACCGGGTCGATCACCAACTCGGCGGCCGTGCTCGACATCGGCCTCGACATCGACGTCGTGCCCTGACCATCCGCCCTGCGCGACGATCCCTGTCGCCCCAGACCTGAGGAGAGCCGGTGCTGCTCGCCATCGATGTCGGCAACACCCAGACCGTGATCGGCCTGTTCGGCGACGACCCCGAGGCCGACGCCACGGGGTCGACCGTGTCGGGCCCGTGCGAGGAGGGCCTCCTCGACCACTGGCGCATCGCCACGCTGCCCGACCGCACGGCCGACGAGCAGGCGCTGGTGATCCAGGAGTTCCTCGGGTTCCACGGCTTCTCGTTCGACGAGGAGGTCGACGGCCTCGTCATCTCCTCGGTGGTCCCGCGCTGCACCGCGGCCTTCCGGGAGATGACCGAGCGCTACTTCGGCTTCCGACCGGTGGTCATCGAGCCCGGCGTGAAGACCGGCCTACCCGTCCTCACCGACAACCCGCGCGAGGTCGGCGCCGACCGCATCGCCAACGCCGTGGCCGCCGTCGACATCTACCGCGGCGCGGTGGTGTGCATCGACTTCGGCACCGCCACCACCTACGACGCGGTGTCCGAGAAGGGCGAGCTGCTCGGGTGCGCCATCGCGCCGGGCATCGACATCAGCCTCGACGCGCTCTACCAACGCGCCGATGCGCTGCGCCGGGTCGAGCTGCTCGAGCCGCGCAGCGTGGTGGGCCGCAACACCGTCGAGGCCATCCAGGCCGGTGCCGTCTATGGCTTCGCCGGCCAGGTCGACGGCATCGTCGACCGCATCCTCGAGGCCATCGGCCCAGCGGTGGTCGTGGCCACGGGCGGGCTGGCCGCCACCATCGCTCCCTACACGCGCACCATCGAGCACATCGAGCCCTGGCTCACGTTGCACGGGCTGCGCCTCATCTACGAGAAGAACCAGTGACCTCGTCGCCGATCCCGTACCGCTACGAGCCCGACGCCACCGCAGCCGAGCTCGCCGAGCGCTTCACCGGGCTCGAGCCGGGCACCGAGACGGGCACGACGGTCACGGTGGCCGGTCGCCTCATGCTGCGTCGCGTGCAGGGCAAGCTGGCGTTCGGCACCTTGCAGGACTCGACCGGGCGCATCCAGCTGTTCGCGCCCTCGGCCACCACCCCCGACTTCGAGGCCTTCGCCGGCCTCTCGCTCGGTGACTGGCTGGGCGTGCGCGGCGAGGTCATGACCACCCGCCGCGGCGAGCTGTCGGTGCGCGTCGACGAGTGGGTCATGCTCGCCGAGGCCCGGCGCCAGTTCCCCGACAAGTGGCATGGCATCACCGACCCCGACACCCGCTTCCGCCAGCGCTACGTCGACCTGTGGGTCACCGACGAGTCGCGACGGGCCTTCAAGCAGCGCAGCCGCATCATCTCGCTCACGCGGCGCTACCTCGAGGACCGCGGCTTCCTCGAGGTCGAGCCGCCGATGTTCCACCCCATCCCGGGCGGCGCCGCGGCGAGGCCGTTCACCACGCACCACAACGCGCTCGACATGGACCTGTACCTCCGCATCGCGCCGGAGCTGTACCTCAAGCGCCTGGTGGTGGGCGGGTTCGAGCGGGTCTTCGAGATCAACCGGAACTTCCGCAACGAGGGCCTCGACGCCACGCACAACCCCGAGTTCACGATGCTCGAGCTCTACCAGGCCTACGGCGACTACTTCGACGCCATGGAGCTGATCGAGGGGCTCGTCGCCTACGTGGCCACCGAGCTGCTCGGCACCACCGCCATCACCTACGGCGGCAGGCCGCTCGACCTGGCCCCGCCCTGGCGGCGCGCCACCATGGTCGAGCTGGTCGAGGAGCACGCGGGCATCCACGTCGACGTGCGCATGGACGTCGACGAGCTGCGCCGCATCGCCGACGAACACGGCGTGCCGCACCAGCCGTCGTGGGGGCCCGGCAAGCTCGTGCTCGAGATCTACGAGAAGACCACCGAGCCGCACCTCTGGGACCCGATCTTCGTGCTCGACTACCCGCAGGAGGTGTCGCCGCTGGCCCGGCCGCACCGCGAGGTGCCCGGCCTGGTCGAGCGCTTCGAGGGCTTCGTGGTGGGGCGCGAGCTGTGCAACGCCTTCAGCGAGCTCACCGACGCCGTCGACCAGCGTGCCCGCTTCGAGGAGCAGGCCCGCCAGAAGGCCGCAGGCGACGACGAGGCCATGGTCGTCGACGAGGACTACCTGCGGGCGCTCGACTACGGCCTGCCGCCCACGGCGGGCTTCGGCCTCGGCATCGACCGCCTGGTGATGCTGCTCGCCGACGTGCCGACCATCCGCGACGTCATCCTCTTCCCCACGCTCCGACCCGAGCAGTAGCGCCCCGGAACAGGGGTTGCGCCTGCAAAACGATGTGCGCGTAGAGTCTGCCCACGGACAGGCCCGCGCCTGACGACACCTTGGGGGAAGCATGCGGAACGGACGACTGGTCGCGGCGACGGCGGCGTTGGGCCTGGCAGCGACGCTGCTCCCCGTCACGGCAGGGCTCGCGAG
>JADGOP010000214.1 GCA_017882935.1 Actinomycetota bacterium | reverse complement strand
CTGGGCAGCGAGTGGGCTGGGCAGGCGGATCGGCGTCAGGTGTTGCGGGTGCGGACCGTCTGGAGGGCCTCGCCGAGCAGCCGGCGCTCGTCGGGGTCGTGTGCCAGCGCCAGCGCGTCGAGCAGCGTCTTGGTCCAGTGGTCGAGCATGGCCCGGTCGTGGCGGCCCGCGGTGCGGTCGCTCCACTCGAGGTCGCGGGTCAGCAGCGCCAGCAGGTGCTCGGTCTCGGTCCACCGCGCCACCACCACCGGCAGGCGCTCGGCCTTGGCGGCGGGGTACGACGTGCCCGACACCAGGTCGTGCGGCTCGACCCGGAAGATGCCCGCCAGGAGGGCCACGGTGCGCTCGCCGGGGTCGGTGAGGCCCGACTCCAGGTGCGACACCGCGACGCGGGAGACGGCGAGCCGATCGGCCAGCTGCTGCTGGGTCCAACCTCGATCGGCACGCAGCGCCGCCACGCGTCGTCCCAACTTTTCTGGCATGTGCCAACTCACTTAGCAGACGCTTCGGTCGCAAGAGGGTAGAACGGACGGCCATGACCAAGCGCGCGCTCATCACCGGCATCACCGGCCAGGATGGTTCCTACCTCGCTGAGCTGCTGCTCGACAAGGGCTACGAGGTCATCGGCATGGTCCGACGGTCGAGCACGCTCAACTTTGAGCGCATCGCCCACCTGCAGGACCGCATCACGCTCGTGCCCGGCGACCTCCTCGACGAGGTCTCCATGATCAACCTGCTGCGCGAGCACCGGCCGAACGAGGTCTACAACCTCGCGGCGCAGTCGTTCGTGCAGACGTCGTGGGGCCAGCCGGTCCTCACGGGCGAGACCACGGCCCTCGGCGTCACCCGCGTGCTCGACGCCATCCGCATCGTCGACCCCGAGATCCGCTTCTACCAGGCCTCGTCGAGCGAGATGTTCGGCAAGGTGCAGGCCGTCCCGCAGTCCGAGGAGACGCCCTTCTACCCCCGCAGCCCCTACGGCGTCGCCAAGCTCTACGGCCACTGGATCACCATCAACTACCGCGAGAGCTACGACCTCCACGCCAGCTCCGGCATCCTCTTCAACCACGAGTCGCCCCGCCGCGGCCTCGAGTTCGTCACCCGCAAGATCAGCAACGCGGTCGCCCGCATCAAGCTCGGCCAGCAGGACGAGCTGCGCCTGGGCACCCTCGACGCCCAGCGCGACTGGGGCTTCGCGGGCGACTACGTCGAGGCGATGTGGCTCATGCTCCAGCAGGACGGCCCCGACGACTTCGTGGTGTCCACCGGTGAGACGCACACGGTGCGGGAGTTCGTCGAGCTGGCGTTCGGCCGGGTCGATCTCGACTGGGAGAAGTACGTGGTGATGGACGAGCGCTTCATGCGCCCCGCCGAGGTCGACCTGCTCATCGGCGACCCGGCCAAGGCGCACCAGGTGCTCGGCTGGAAGCCCAAGATGCCGTTCCCCGAGCTGGTGCACACCATGGTCGACGCCGACCTCGACGAGCTGACCCGTCAGCTGGGCAACGCCCGCTGATGGCCGCCACCGACGCGGCGGGCCGCGAGCACGACGTGCGGCCGTGGGGCACCTACACCGTGCTCGAGGACGCCGAGGCCGAGGGGTTCAAGGTCAAGCGCATCACCGTGCAGCCGGGCCACCGCCTGAGCTACCAGCGCCACGCCCAGCGCGCCGAGCACTGGTTCGTCGTCGCCGGCACGGCCACCGTCACCCTCGACGACGTGGTGCAGGAGGTCCCGGCGGGCCAGGCCATCGACATCGCCGTCGGCACCGCCCACCGGGTCGAGAACCGCAGCGACGAGCCACTCCTGTTCGTCGAGGTGCAGCAAGGCGGCTACCTCGGCGAGGACGACATCGTCCGCCTCGACGACGACTACGGCCGGGCGCCCTCGGCCTGACGGTCGGCCTCGTCCGCCGTGCGGCGGACGTGCTCGTCGTGCGTGCGCACCCGCGGGCTGCGTGCCAGGTCGCGGCGGGGATGGTCGCCGGCCGCCGCGGCACCGGACGTCCGGGCTGCGGCGGAGGGCCGCCGTCGGGCCCGCCAGACCCGGAACACCGCGAACGGCACGGTGAGGACGCCGGCGACGACCAGCACGTCCTCCACCGCCCGGTTGCCCATGTCGGTGCCGGACATCAGCCCGTGCACGGTGGCCGCGGCCAGCAGCACGAGGCTCGACAGGTGGATGCGGTGCCACCACTTCCGGGGCAGCTTGCGCATCATGAGCGACGTGACCTCGACGACGAGGATCAGGTAGAGGCCGATGACGCCACCCGCGATCGCACGCGGGCGCCACTTCGAGGCGAACGGCACCAGCACGTCGACGACGCGGAACGGCACCGACGGGTCGATCATGAGGGCCGCGACGTGCAGCAGGGTGAAGAAGACCGCGAGCGCCCCGAGGAAGCGGTGGAGGTCGAGGCGCCACGCCGGGGGCAGGCCCTTCCACTTCGGCTTCGACGACATGAAGAGGCCGAGCAGGACCGACGCGAGGACCAGGCACCACGCCGTGAGGCCCGAGGCGCGGGCGATGTACCAGGTGGTGCGGGGACCGAGCACGGAGGCGATCGAGTGCGTCATGCCGCGACACCCCCCGGGCCGGGCATGTCGACCGCTTCGACCGTGCCGTCGTCGGCGACGAGCAGCGCGGTGACCCCGAGCGACCGCACCAGCTCGGCGGCGTGTGCGGCCCCGGCCACGAACGCGGCCTTGGTGGCGACCTCGGCCAGCCAGCCCTCGCCGGCCACCACCGTCACCGCCGCCAGCCCCGAGTCGATCGAGCGACCGGTGGCCGGATCGACGAGGTGGTGGTGCTGCACCCCGCCTCGGGTCCAGGTGCGCTCGCAGCGGCTGCTGGTGGCGACCGCACCCGACCGGAGCGCGCAGCGGCTGAGCTCGAGGGAGCGGGTCCAGGGATCCTCGACCGCCACCACCCAGCCGTCGGGGGTGGGTGAGCGCCCCTCGGCGCGCACGTCACCCCCGACGTTCACCGATGCACCCTCGGCTCCCTCGGCGAGCAGCTCGGCCACCACGAGGTCGGCGGCGAGGCCCTTGCCGATGCCGCCCGGGTCGAACCCCGTCCCCGCGGCGAGCCGGACCGACCTCCGGTCGTCGAACAGGGTGATGGCGGCACTGCCGCGCAGCACGCCGCGGTGGACCGGGGGCACGCGCTCGGACCGCTGGCCTGCGGCGCCGGGGCGGTCGAGCTGGTCGAACGAGCGGTCGTAGCCGAGCGCCTCGACGTCGCGCAGGACCGTCGGGTCGAAGCGACCGCCCGTCAGCTCGATGCCCTCGATCGCGCGGTACAGCAGCAGCCACGTCTCGGGCGTGACCTCGACCGCAGTGCCGGCCGCGGCGTTGAGGCGGCTGACCTCGCTGTCGGCCCGGAAGCGGCTCCACGTCGCCTCGAGCTCGTCGAGCCGGCGGTGGGCCAGTGCGGGCGACCCGGTGGATCCGCCCACGACGACCACGTGGGCATCCGACCCCATCACCCGGAAGCGGGTCTCACGGATGGCTGGCACTGCTCACCGTCGTGGCCGGCGTGGTGGGGGGAGGTGCCGGGGCGAAGGTCGGCGCCGGGGCGGGCGGCGGCACGTAAGCCGGCGCAGGGGCCGCAGCGGGTCCCGGGACCGGTGCCGGACCGGAGGCGTAGCCGCCCTGCTGGCCCGACGCGGCGGTGTAGGCCTGGCCGGTGCCGGCGGCCGTGGCCGAGGAGGCGGGCGGAGCCGTTGTGGGGACCGGCTTCGCCCGGTGGTGGCGCACCACCACCCGCACGATGGTGCGGGGCCGCTCGACCACGACCGCGACGGAGGTGGGAGGGACCGCCTTGGCGACCGCGGCGTCGTGGTGCTGCAGCGACGCCACGATCCCGATGGTCAGCGACGAGCTGATGCCCGCCGCCAGCACCCGCGAGGCCGCGGCGCGGTGGGGTCGCTTCTTCTTGGTGCGGGTGGACGGGGTCGGGGGGAGGCGGTCAGACATCTCAGCCGTCCGAGGGCTCACCGGTGCCGTGGGAGCCACCGGAGCCACCGCCGTGGTGCCCACCGGTGTCACCCGTCTCGGCGGGCTCGGTGGTGTGGGTCTCGGCGGGCTCGCTCGTCTCGGTCTCCGGGCCGCCGGTCCCGTCGTGGCCGCTGCTCGACGAGTCGGGGCCTTCGGTGTGGGCAGTGGCGGGCGGCGCGGGCACCGTCACCGGCGCGGGAATGGTCATCGGGGCCTCGGTCGTGACCGGGGCCTCGCTGGTGGCGGGGCCGTGACGCTCGGGCCGCTCCACCTCGGAGGTCGACGGCGCCGGGTCGGTCACGTCCTCGAACTTGGTGACCACGCGGGTCGGCACCACGTGCTTCACGTGCACCGCGGGAGCGTGCCGGGACGGACTGGCCCCGGCCGAGGCCACGACGGCTCCGGCGCCGGATGCGGCGACGAGCCCGGCAGAGACGATGTAGGCGGCAGTGGTGCGACGGTTCATGGAGCGCTCCTCGATGGATGGCGACCCGGGGGATTGCCCGGATGTCGGAGACCATCGTGAGCGCCGCGGTCTCAAGGTCGCCCCAAGGGGACCGTAAGTCTCGGCCCGACTTCGGGGCGTGCAGTTAACCGCCTCTTAAGGGTGGCTTGACGCGAGCGGACCGGACATCGGTCATCGTGGGGCCATGTCGCGCCGCACCGTGCTCGTCGCCGTGTGGGTGGCGGGGACCGCACTGGCGACCAGCCTGGCGTTCGTGGCCGTCTCCCTGGTGCTCGCCGGCGTGTCCGGCCAGAGCGCCGAGCAGCTGCGGTTCGGCAACACCGTGATCCTGCAGCCCGCCTCGCTCCAGCGACCGGGCTCCCCCACCACCACCCCACGTCGTCGCCACGCGGCCACGACCACCACGACACCCAGGGTGTCGGGGTCACCGACCACCGCCGGCGATCCCGCCTCGGCCGGCCCCCCGTCGAACGACACCGCCGCGGGCGCGCCGCCGGCAAGCGTGGAACCTGGTGGAGCCGGCAGCCCGGCCGGGGGCGAGAGCGGGTCGGGCGGCAGCGGGACAGGCGGCGGGTCGGGCGGCTCCGGGGAGTCGGGCGGCGGTCACGGTCCCTCGCCCACCACGGCCCCATCGAGCAGCGCCCCCGTGGCGACGACCTACTCGACCGCCGGAGGCACGGTCACGGCGTCG
>JADGOP010000213.1 GCA_017882935.1 Actinomycetota bacterium | reverse complement strand
ACCGCTGGTGCGGCGGTGACCCGCTCTCAGTCCGCCTCTCTTCCCGTTCTACGTACGGATACCGTCGCCCAGCGACGGTATCCGTACGTAGAACCAGAGGCTTCGGGGTCAGCCGGCGTCGCGGCGGAGGGCTCGGAGGGCGGCCTTGCGCCAGCCCTCGGGGATGCGCCCGTCGGCGGCTGTCTGCCGGAGGGTGGCCTCGTCGGGGTTTTCGGCGACGAGCGTGGCGAGTGACACCGCAGGCCGGCGCGCCGGCTCGACGGTGATGACGTCCCCGGCCGCGAGCGACCCGGCGCGGACGATGCGCAGGTAGGCGCCCGGCCGCTTGGCCTCGTCGAACAGGTCGGGGAAGGTGTCGTCGCCCATGCGGATGCCGAGTTTGAAGCACGGCTGCCGGGGCTGCGCCACCTCGAGCACCACCGACCCGACGGTCCACCGGTCGCCGACGTGGCTGGCCCCGAGGTCGATCCCCGCGGTCGTGAGGTTCTCGCCGAACGTCCCCGGCACCAGCGGTCCGCGGGTGCCGGCCCACCACCCGTAGTCCTCGGACGCATACGCGTAGACGGCCTTGTCGGGACCGCCGTGCACCCGCCGGTCGGCCTGGTCGTCGCCGTCGAGGTTCACCCCCGCCACCGCGACCGGCCCGGAGACCGGCTCCTTCCAGATGGCCGAGGTGACCTGCCGGCCGCGCCACTCGACGGTCCGGGCGAGGCCGACGTTGACCGACACGATGGTGGGGCGGTCGCTGGCGGCCATTGCCGGCAACCTACCCGGCTGGCCCCAGCCGGCGCTCTCCCCGGTTCGACGCACGTTCCACGCACGTTCTACGCACGAAAGCCGTCGCTCAGCGACGCTTTTCGCTCCGAGAACGGGGGTTGGGGAAGTCGGTTGGGGTGGGTCAGGAGCCGCTGCGGTCGGGCTCGGCGGCGAGGTCGAGGGCGTCCTCGATGCGCAGTGCGGCCTTCTCCTCGGACTCCGGCCGTCCCCTGCGCAGCAGGCTGCGCCAGTCGCGGGTGCGGTAGGTGGCCGGCTCGGTCGTAACGAGGAAGTCGCCGAGGATGGCGAGGAAGCGCTCGGGGTCGGTGTGGTGCGGGAAGTGGCCTGCGTCGTCGAAGATCTCCAGCCGGCTGCCGGGCATGGCCGCATGGGCCAGGTAGGCGTGCGACACGGGGATGACCGCGTCGCGGGCGCCCCACACGAGCATGGTGGGCATGCCCCGCGCCAGGTAGCACCGGTCGAGCATGGTGACCACCTGCCCGCGCCAGTCGACGACCGAGCGCAGCGTGCGGACGAAGGCCCGCCGCGACGCGCCGTCGGGAAGCGCGCGGAACACGCGGAGCAGGTCGTCGGCGTCCTGCCCCAGGTCGGTGCCGAGGCGGCGCAGCACCTCCACCCCGACGGTGCCGACGACCTCCGACAGCGGGAGGTGGAGTGCCGGCAGGAAGAAGTCGGCCAGGGGTGAGGCGGCGACGCGCAACAGGGGCGTGACGTCGCGCGCCACCCCGCCGGAGCCCACCAGCACGAGGCGCTCACAGCGGTCGGGGTACTGGTAGGCGAACTGGGCCGCGACGCCACCGCCGAGGGAGTGGCCCACGATCGTGGCCCGGTCGATGCCGAGCACGCTGAGCAGGTCGCGCATGCCGTTGGCGTAGGCCGCCACGGCGTAGTCGGCCCGGGGCTTGTCGGAGCGCCCGTGGCCGAGCAGGTCGGGGGCCACGACCGTGTGGTTCCGAGCCAGCGACGCCAGCACCTGCCGCCACGAGTCGGAGCTGTCGCCGATGCCGTGCAGCAGGAGGATCGCCGGGCCCGACCCGGCCCGCACGAACGCGCGCCGGTAGCCGTGGATGGTCTCGTACTGGATCGGGAGCGCGTCGGGCTCGACCGGCGGGACCGGCGGGACCGGCTCGACGGCGCGGAGGGTCGGGGTGGATCGGGAGCTGGACATCGGCAGGTCAGGCGGGGACGCGGCGGCGGTTGGTGGACCGGGTGCGGCGCGGCGTCGTGGTGATGGGGCCGGGGGCGCGCTCGGGACGGTCGTTGCGATCGGGCCGCTCCGACCGCTCGGGCCGGAACGACAGGGGCGTGGCTGCGGGCACGAGGGCCAGCAGCTCGTCGAAGGCGCTGCGGATGCCGGCGGCCAGCTCGGCGCCGTCGGGGAGCAGCTCGGGGCAGGCGAGGAAGCCGAACCCGACCGTGCCCTGGTAGCTGAACACGGTGATGT
Organism: Actinomycetota bacterium; assembly: GCA_017882935.1. Taxonomy (GTDB): domain Bacteria; phylum Actinomycetota; class Acidimicrobiia; order Acidimicrobiales; family Iamiaceae; genus JADGOP01. The sequence goes on along the minus strand of JADGOP010000213.1, from coordinate 2,950 downwards.
TGAGCCCGCACCCCTCCATGGCCGGCCCGAGCGGGTACGCCGCGAGCACCTCGGCGCCGGCGAAGTAGAGCGGGATCGGGGGCCCGGGCACGTTGGAGATGAGCGCGTTCTGCAGCGGGCGGTGGCGGGCGCTGAGGCCGCGGCCGGCGTAGACGCTGCCGGCGAGGGTGGTGGCGACCGGCGTGAGGTGCTCGGCCCAGTCGAGCACGAGTGACGGGCCCAGCAGGCGCTGTTCGGCCTTGGCGCCGAGCGACGACTCGTGGATGGCCCGGAGCCGCTCGAGGGGGTCGTCGAGGTCGGTGGCGAGCGACGGGAACATGACCGACACCCGGTTGGCGGAGCGCCGCTCAGCAGGCAGTGAGCCCGACACCGACACCGGGCACATGGCCACCAGCGGCTGCTCGGGGAGCTCGAAGCGGTCGAGCAGGAAGCGGCGCATCGACCCGGCGCACACGGCCAGCACCACGTCGTTCATGGTCACGTCGAAGCTCGCCGCCACGCCCTTCATCTCGTCGAGCGGTAGGTGGGTGACCGAGAACGACCGCTGCTGCGACAGCGAGCCGTTCCACGGTGCCACCGCACCCGACAGGGGGAGCGCGCCCCGTGGCTCCTCGCGTCGCCGGCGCTGCACCGCCTGGGCGGCGGCCACCGTGGAGCGCGTGGCCAGGGGCACCAGCTGCGCAGTGCGCCGGGCCCGGCCCACCGCCGCCCGGGCGAGGTGCTGCCACCCGGCGGGTCGGGGCTCGTGGCGCAGCCCGACGGGCTCGGGCACGGCCAGCGACGACTCGGGGTCGAGGTCGAACAGGTGGGCCAGGGCCTCGGCGCCGCCCACGCCGTCGATGGCGCAGTGGTGGACCTTGATCACCAGCCCGACGCGGTCGCCGGCGAGGCCCTCGACCACCCACACCTCCCACAGCGGCCGGCTGCGGTCGAGCGGCGTGGAGGCCAGCTCGCCGACGACCCCGGCGAGGGCGGCCTCGTCACCGGGTGCCGGACAGGTGGTGGCCTGCATGTGCACATCGATGTCGGTGTCGGTGTCGACCCAGACCGGTCGGCCGAGCGAGAAGGGCGCGACCGCCAGCCGCCGGCGCATGAGGGGCACACGGTGGAGGCGTGCCGCGAGGTGCCGCTTGAGCCCGTCGAAGGAGTAGCCACCGGGCATGCCGGCGGGGTCGAGGACCATGACCAGTGACACGTGCAGGTGCTGGTTGGGGGTCTCGAGGTAGACGAACGCGGCGTCGAGCCCGGAGAGCTCTTCCACGGTGGGACCCCACTTCCGACGGCGAACGTGCGACGCGGAAGACGGTACGTGTGGTCGGTCTCGTGCCCGCGAACAGCCCGTGAACGCCGCGTCAACGGGGCCTCTCAGGCTCCGACGGGCCCCCTTGGCGGGCTACTTGCCGCGGCCGTACCGGCGGTTCCGCTGGCGCACCTTGGCGAAGGCCACGATGCACAACACCGCGAGGACGAAGAAGATCACGAGTCCGATGTACATGCAGGCCACCTGACGGCTTCGGAGGGTTCCGGGGCATGCACCGTGCCACTTTCGGCGGTGGCACGTCAACAACCTGCAGGCACAAGGGTCGAACGACCCCGAAGATCACCCCAAAGGGTTGATGCTTTTCGGTCGCTCCGAGGTGGACAATGCGCAGGTCGGCCACATCAGCGTGACCGGCACAGCCGAAGCGGCTGGACTCGATCCCGGAGGATCACATGCTTGCGTATGACTACCCATTGCTTGGTGTGTTCTGGAGCCTTCTCCTGTTCTCCTTCTTCGTCCTGTGGATCTTCATCGTCGTCTGGTGCTTCATCGACAACTTCCGCCGGCACGATCACCATGGCTTCGCCAAGGCCATGTGGTTCCTGTTCATCGTGTTCCTGCCTGTCCTCGGGGTGCTGTCGTACATCATCGCCCGACCCGCAGACGTGGACGAGATGGCCCCGTAGCAGGCTGGCACCCACCCGATCCATCCGCCTCACCCCGCGCGGCCGGCATCCCACGGATGCCGGCTGCTGCGGTTCCTGCGCTCGAGGAGCACGCCATGACCCAAGCAGCCACCGCCGCGGCTACCACGTCGGCCGACGACCGGACGCCCGAGGCGCGTGCCCGGCGGGGCAAGGAGGCACGGGCGCGCCGACCGCGCTCGGACCATGGCGACTGGGAGTCCGCGGCCAAGCGGCCCGACCCCGTCGACATCCTCAGGGAGCAGGCGAAGACCCGGGTCCCGGAGCTGGTGCCGATCCGCCACGGGCGCATGGCGGCGTCGGCCTTCGCCTTCTACCGGGGCGCGGCCGCCGTGATGGCGTCCGACCTGGCGTCGGCCCCCCACTCGGGTCTCGACGTGCAGCTGTGCGGCGACGCGCACCTGTCGAACTTCGGCGGGTTCGCCTCGCCCGAGCGCTCGCTGGTGTTCGACGTCAACGACTTCGACGAGACGCTCCCGGGCCCGTTCGAGTGGGACCTCAAACGACTCGCGGCGAGCCTCGAGATCGCCGCGCGGGGGCGGGGCTTCGATCAGCCGGTGCGGGCGAAGATCGTGTCCGGCTCCGTGCGCACCTACCGCGAGACCATCAGGGCGTTCGGCGCGAAGGGCCGCCTCGACGTCTGGTACGCGCACCTCGACGCCCAGAAGCTGCTCGAGCTGTGGGGGCAGGAGGCAGGGGGGGCCGCCATCAAGCGCTTCCAGCGCACGGTCGACAAGGCCGAGTCCAAGGACCGCCTCAAGGCGAAGGCGAAGCTCACCCGCATCGTCGACGGTGAGCTCCGGTTCATCAGCGATCCGCCTCTGCTCGTCCCTGCCAGCGAGCTGTTCTCGGAGGCCGACCACGCAGAGCTTTTCCAGACCATCGCGAGCGTGATGGGCAACTACCAGGCTTCGCTGGCGCGCGACCGGTGCCACCTGCTCGGCCAGTACCGCTTCGTCGAGCTGGCCCGGAAGGTAGTCGGGGT
>JADGOP010000212.1 GCA_017882935.1 Actinomycetota bacterium | reverse complement strand
ACGTCGGTGATGTCCTCGTTCTTGGCCTCGGCGATGGCCCGGAGGTTCTCGGTGGGCGTCTTCGTGATGTCGATGACGTGCGCCGCGTCGGGGCCCGTGGCGATCTTCTCCATGTAGACGCAGGGACCCGGGTCGAACATGGTGCCGCGCTCGGACACCGCGATGACCGACACCGCGCTGGGCTGGCCGGTGGCGGTGAGGCGGGTGCCGTCGATGGGGTCGACGGCGATGTCGGTGGCCGGCGGGCTGCCGTCGCCGATGTGCTCGCCGTTGTAGAGCATGGGGGCTTCGTCCTTCTCGCCCTCGCCGATGACGACGATGCCGTCCATGGGCACCGAGTGGAGGACGATGCGCATGGCGTCGACCGCGGCACCGTCGGCACCCTCCTTGTCGCCTCGGCCCATCCACCGCGCGGCAGCGAGCGCCGCCGCCTCGGTGACGCGCACCAGTTCCATGGCCAGGTTGCGGTCGGGGACCTGCTTCTCGGGCGTCATGGGCGCCGATCGTAGTGGGCGACGGCGCTGTGGCCGTCCGGTCAGCAGCCTGTGCGTGGCCGCGTGGCCGCGTGGGCGGCTCGCGCGCCGGTTCCGGCTGTGTGAACGCTCGATGACCTCGTCGCCAGAGGTCCAGCAGGCGCCGACGTGGCGACTACGTTTTTCGTGAGCGCCGTCGTGGTTGTCACGACGCGTCCCCGACGGAGGAACCAACCGTGGAGCAGGTCGACCGACGGAAGTTCATCCAGAAGGCCGGTGTCGCAGGTGCCGCGGCTGCCGGCACGGCCTGGGTCGCGCCGGTCGTGCTCGGCACCAGCAGCGCGTGGGCTTGGGGCTCCTGCGCGGCGACCATCAGCACGTTCCCGAGCACCAACGCCAACACGAACAGCAGCGGCTGGACCCGCACGGTCACCGCGGGGACGTTCACCACCGGCAACCCGTTCAGTGGCAACAACGGTCTCCTGGGGATCAGCCCGGCGTACCTCGGGTTGGCCGCGCCGGTGTTCCTCTCCGAGGATGACCCGACCGCGCTGACCGGCGGGATCGCCACGCTCACCTACGCGACGTCGATCGGCGTCACCAGCGGCTTCTTCTACCGGTTCACGTTCAAGGCGGTGGCCACCGCGATCAACGCGGGGGCCCAGATCCTCGACGTCATCGTCGGTGGTGTCACGCTCGGGACGTACACGACCGACAGCACCAGCACCCTCGGCGGTGCCGGACGGACCCTCATCCCGAACGGTCGCCCCGGGGCGGCGGTCCCCGCCGGGTCCAACGGCAGCAACCAGGCTCCGGCCACCTACACCGTCGTCTACCACGCGACATCCAGCGGCACGGTGCAGTTCGTGTACCAGTTCACGCTGAACACCAACCGCAACACGGCGAACGTTCCGAGCGACGACATCGGGGTGTCCTCGCCCACCATCGAGTGCTCGCTGACCGGGAACTGAGCAGGCAGAGCGGGTGCCACCGGACGCCGACGTGCCGTCGGCCGTCCCACCGGTGAGCGGTTCCGCGGGGTGCGCCCCCTACGCTCGACCGCTGTGACGGGTCGCATCGGCAGAATGCTCGGGAAGCGATCCCTCGACAGGGTCTCGCCGGCGGCCACTGCCGCAGCTGCGCCGTGCCTCGGCTGTCTCGACAAGCTCGGCCGCCTCACGCCTGTGGAGCCGATCTCGGGTCGCAGCGCCTCGTCGACCGACGTCGTGGTGCCGCCGCCGCACGCGCTGCTCGCCATCGTCGACGGCAACCTGGTGGTGCTCGACCGGGCGGCGGGCCGGGGGCTGTTGCTCAACGCGAGCGCCGCGCTCATCCTCACCGCGTTCGACGGCAGGCGCACGGTTGCGGAGATCGTCGGGCAGCTCGTCGGTGAGACGGGCATGGACGAGGCGCTGATCGCAGCTGACGTGCGGGCGACGGTGGACCGGCTGCTCGCGCAAGCCATCGTGACGCTGGCCGGAGACGACGCGGCGGCGGAGCCCGACCCAGCGGGGCCCACGGCGATGGTCTCACCGCTCGACCCCGACCGCTGGGCGCCCACCATCGACGGGCTCCTGACGGACGTGCCTTGGGTCTGGGAGCGTGGACCGATCCGGATCGCCGCGACCTCGGTGCGGGTGCGGGCCGACGACCTCGAGGTCGGTGAGCACCTCCACCATCTCCTCGGCAGCCTCGCGGACGATCGGGCCGACGAGCGAGCCCCCCACACGATGTCGGTTGTCTCGCGGCGTGGACGCACGGTCGGGAGTGCGACGGGAGCGCCTCGCACCTACCGGGTGGTCGTCGACGGTCGCGTGGTGGCCCGCGTCGAAACCCCCGATGCGGCCGCGGTGCATGCCCTGCACCACCTCGACGAGCTGGCAGTGGAAGGCAGCCCTGGGGCGCTCCTCTTCCACGCGGGCGCGGTCGAGCGTGACGGTCTGGTGGTCGTCGTGCTGGGCGTGAGCGGCAAGGGCAAGAGCACGCTCACCGCGGCGCTCGTGCAGCACGGCTTCCGCTATCTCAGCGACGAGATCGTCGCCGTCGACATCGCCACCGGTGAGGTGTGGCCGTACCCCAAGGCGCTCGACCTGCACGCCGGGTCGCTCGACCTGCTGGGACTCGACCCGGACACCGCCTCGCTCCAGCTGCCGGGGTCGAAGGGAAAGCTGCTGCCCGACCGCCTCGGCGAGGTGGGCTCCGGCGGCAGGCCGGCGCTGCTGGTCTTCCTGGCCGAAACCCTCGTTCCCCAGGCCACGCCGGGGGCGCCGGTCGAGCTGGTCCCGCCGGCCGAGGCGCTGGTGGCGATCCTCCCCGTCACGTTCGAGCGCACCATGGACGAGCCGGGCAACTTCGCCGCGCTCGCGGCCTTCTGTGAGGCCACCCCCTCGGTCCGCATCGGGCGGGCACCGCTCGACGCCACCGTCGCCGAGGTCGAGGCCGCCCTGGCGGGGGCGGTGGGCTAGCGGTCAGTCCGCGGTCGTCTCGGCAGGCGTCGGGGTGAAGTCGCCCGCTGCGACGCGGAGCGGGCGGAGCGAGGCGGTGAGGGCGTCGAGCGCTTCGGTGTCGTAGGCGTCGAGCCCGAACGAGGTGTCCTCGACGGCGCTGGTGGCGGCACCGACCACGCGTCGGCCCTCGGGGGTGATCTCCGCCAGCACGATGCGCCGGTCGTCGGGGTGGCGGGCACGCTGCACCAGGCCCTGCTCCTCGAGCCGGTCGACGGTGCTGGTGATGCTGGTGGGGTGGACCATGAGCCGGTCGCCCATCTTGCCCATGGGCAGCGCGCCGTGGCGGCTGAACGACAGCAGCACGAGCACCTCGTACCGGGCGAACGACAGCTCGAAGGGGGCGAGGGCGTGGTCCACCGCTGCCAGCACCAGCTGCTGGGCGCGCATGATCGACGTCGCCGCGGCCATGGCGGGGCCCCGGAGGCTGCGGAGGTCCCACTGACGGCGGGCCTCGGCGATGGGGTCGAACGGCAGGGGTTGCTGCGGCACCGGATCGCTCCTCGGGTCGGGGGAGGGCCGTGAGCTGCCCGGGCCCGTACGTGGAGGCACAATAGTTGGAAGTCAAGCTATCGTGTGTCCATGGAGCCTGCCGACGACCCCACCGCCGATCCCGAAGCCCCGACCGACGCCGCCGCGCCGGCCTCGGGTCGGGCCCGGTGGCAGGCGGCGTTCGACGCCTCCAGCAACGTGAGCCCCACCGTCAACGGCTCGGGCGTCGGCGTGCAGCCCGTCTACGCCCCCGACGACCCACCGGCGTCCATCGGCTGGCCGGGCGCCTACCCCTACACGCGCGGGCCCTACGCCTCGATGTACCAGTCGAAGCAGTGGACCATGCGCCAGTTCGCCGGCTTCGGCACCGCCCACGACACCAACGAGCGGTTCCACACCATGCTGGCGGCGGGGGGCACCGGCCTCTCCACCGCCTTCGACCTGCCCACGCTCATGGGCCGTGACTCCGACGACCCGCTCGCCGAGGGTGAGGTCGGCAAGTGCGGCGTCGCCGTCGACACCCTTGCCGACGTGCGCGACCTGTTCGCCGGCGTCGACCTCGGCGCGGTCACCACGTCGATGACCATCAACTCGCCGGCCGCCATCCTGCTGGCCATGTACGTGGCCACGGCCGAGCTCGACGGCACGCCCCGGGCGGCGCTCGGCGGCACCCTCCAGAACGACATCCTGAAGGAGTACCAGGCACAGAAGGAGTTCGTGTTCCCGCCGCGGCCCTCGATGCGGCTGGTCCGCGACACCGTCACCTTCTGCCAGGCCGAGATGCCCCGGTGGCACCCCATCTCCATCTCCGGCTACCACATCCGCGAAGCCGGGTCCACGGCCGTCCAGGAGCTGGCGTTCACGCTGGCCAACGGCTTCGCCTACGTCGAGCTGGCGCTGGCCGCGGGGCTGGCCATCGATGCCTTCGCGCCGCGCCTCAGCTTCTTCTTCAACGCCCACATCGACTTCTTCGAGGAGATCGCCAAGTACCGCGCGGCGCGCCGCATCTGGGCCCGCTGGCTGCGCGAGCGCTACGGCGCCACCGACGAGCGGTCGCTGCGGCTGCGCTTCCACACCCAGACGGCCGGCGTGTCGCTCACCGCGCAGCAGCCCGAGGTCAACATCGCCCGCACCGCGCTCGAGGCGCTCGCCGGCGTGCTCGGGGGCACCCAGAGCCTGCACACCAACTCCATGGACGAGGCGCTCGCGCTCCCCACCGAGAAGACCGTGCGCATCGCCTTGCGCACCCAGCAGGTCATCGCCCACGAGACCGGCGTCGCCGACGTCATCGACCCGCTCGGCGGCTCGTGGTTCGTCGAGTCGCTCACCGACGAGATGGAGCAGCGGGCCGAGGAGATCTTCGCCCACCTCGATGAGTCCGGCTCGGGGTCGATGCTCGACGGGGTGCTGCGGGGCATCGACGAGGGCTGGTTCCAGGGCGAGATCGCCGACTCGGCCTACGAGCTCGAGCGGGCGCTGCAGGACGGTCGCCGGGTGGTCGTCGGCGTCAACGCGTTCACCGAGGGCAACGAGGAGGCGCAGATCGATCTGCTGCGCATCACGCACGAGCAGGAGCAGCTCCAGGTGAAGCGGCTCGGCGCGGTGAAGGCCGACCGCGACACCGACGCAGTCGCCCGCACCCTGGAGCGGGTCGGCGCCGACGCGGCCGACCCCGAGGTCAACCTCATGCCGGCCCTGCTCGACGCGGTGCGGGCCTACGCCACCGAGGGCGAGATC
>JADGOP010000011.1 GCA_017882935.1 Actinomycetota bacterium | reverse complement strand
CACGACCCGGTCGTAGAAGGCGGCGATGGCCTCGATGCCGCGGTGCCCCTCGCCGGTGGGGTCGAGGGGCGAAGCGCCGATGGGATCCTGCACCAGGGCGTCGTCGGTGAACAGGCCGAGCCAGGTCTCGCGGTCGCCGGCCTCCACGGCCTCGACCGACCGGATCGCGGCCGCACGCGCCGGCTGCTCGGCGTCGTACCCGTCCATGCCTTCCATGAGCATCCCCCTGTGCCGGTCACCGGCCCTCGGTGGGCCGGGGTGACCTCGAATAGAACTTGTTCTCGTTCTAGTCGCTGAGCGGGGCGATGACCTCCTCTGCGAAGCGGTGCACGCTCTCGACCTTCTGCTCGAGGGTGTGGGGACCGGCGCCGTGGTAAAGCCACGGGATGGTGATGACGTCGGTGACGCCCTGCGCGGCGACGCTCGCCATCGCCTCCTCGGTGGCCAACACGAGCGGCGTCAGCTTGATCTCGAAGGCGTCGTCGGCGCGGCCGTGCGCGGCCAGGCGGGTGCGCAGCTTGCCGACGAGCTCGTCGATCTCCGGCGGGGCAACCTGCGCGCCGATCCAGCCGTCGCCGGCACGGGCGGCCCGGTCGATGGCCGCGTCGGAGTGGCCGCCCACGTAGATCGGCACCGGGAGCTGCGGTGCCGGGCTCATCATCAACCGGTCGAAGTCGTACTGCTTGCCGTGGTACTCGGCGAAGCCCGGCTGGAGCGTGGCGCGCAGGATGTCGATGGTCTCGTCGAGGCGCTTGCCCCGCGTCTTCATCTCCTGCCCGAGCCAGCGGAACTCCTCGGGGATCCAGCTGAGGCCGAGGCCGATGGCCACCCGACCCTCGAACATGGCGGCGAGCGAGCCGAGCATCTTGGCGACGAGGAGCGGCTCGCGCAGCACGACCTTGTACACGTTCGTGTAGAAGGCGAGTCGCTCGGTGACCGCCGCCATCGCGGGGACGGAGACGAACGGGTCGACGAACGGCACCTCCCCGTCCCAGAAGCGCGCGCCGTCGGCCGTGTACGGGTAGTCGGCCGACACCTGCTCGGGGAAGAAGACCGAATCGGGCACCGCCACCGCGTCCCAGCCCGCGGCCTCGGCGGCCTTGGCGAGCGGAAGGATCTCGGACGGCGGGCTCATGGCGAGCGACAGGGAGAACTTCATGGCCGCGGAGTCTCGCGGACGCCGGGACGGCGGGGAGACACCGGCGGTCCGGGCACCAGGGGATTTGTCGGAAGTATCGGAAGCAGCGGAAGTCCCTCTGGTCAGAAGGGCACCGTTGTGCTTGAGTACCCAATGGTCCCGATCTGCAATGGCATCACGTGGCTCGCGACCAGTGGGGGGACCGACGACGGGACGGTCCACAGATGCCTCTGTACAAGGCGTACGGCGAGCTCACGTCGCACGGGGCGACGCGGACACCCTTCCTGCTCGACCTCAGCGGCACCACGCCGGTGGCCCTGGTCGACACCGCCACCGCGCCCGACCTGAACATCAAGATCGAGATCCAGGCGCTCACCGAGCCCGGCGGTGCCGCCACCCCCGGCTCGGGGCTCGGCGTGCGGGCCTACATCCAGCCCGTCGCCGGTCGGATCCTCACCGACCTCCGCCTGCGCCTCGTCATCTGGCCGTCCGCCGACGCCGACGCGGTCACCGAGGGCACCAACCCGCACCCGGGCAACATCGACTTCGTGGCGCTCGAGTACCGCACCCCCGGCACCGACCCCCTGCCGCTGGTGGTGCTCGAGGTCGGTCAGCTCGCCAAGGTCCACACCACCCTCGACGCCACGGCTCCCGCCGACATCCGCATCGACGACGAGTACAAGGTCGAGGCCTGCACCCCCGACGGCATGCAGACGCTGCACCTCGTCGGCCGCCTCGTCACCGCCCCGCTCCACATCTTCCCGGGCCGCCGGATCAACCCCACCGGTGTCTACGGCGAGCACAACACCAGCATCCAGGGCATCGACCTCGCGCGGGTGCTGCCCGCGCCGCCTCCGACCGCTGCGTCACCGGTGTCGGCCACCTGGTTCGACGTCACCGCCGCCGCCCCGTCCACGGCGCCGCCCCCCGGCACCTACACGCACCTGAAGATCACGGCCCGCCAGCCGCACGCCGCGCCCGCGCCCACCACGGCCCCTGCCGCAGCGGCCGGTGGGGCCGGCCTCCTGCTGGCAGGTTCGTACACCTACGCCGTGGCCTTCGCCCACGCCAACGGCAACGAGACGCCACTGGGCCCGGCCTCCCCACCCGTCGTCGTGCCGGCCAACGGGTCGGTGCAGGTCAGCAACATCCCCGCCGGGCCCGCCGCGCCCGCCGCGAACCCCGAGTACGCCGTCGTCGCCCGACACCTCTACCGCGCGGGGCCCGACGGCGGCGACCCGCTGCTCGTGGGCGTGCTGGCCGGGCCCTCCACCCCCACCACCTTCCTCGACCGGAACGACCCCATCCCCGTCGGCGGTGCGGTCACCATCGCCGCCGGCGAGTTCCGGCCCGCCTCGCGGCTCTCCGTCCGCTACTCGGCCGACAGCGCGCTGCACCTCGACGGCGAGGTGGTCCTGGTCTCCACGGGCCTCGGGTCGAACGCCGTCGACCACTACCACGGCACGGTGTCCGATGCCCCTACCTCGGTGCTGGTCGTGAAGGACGACCAGACGGGCCTGCGGGCCACGCTCCAGCCCGCGACCCACGACCGCAGCCGGCTCCGCTGGTCGGCGCCCACTCGCACCCCCCAGGTGACGGTGTCGGTCCCGGGCATCAGCACGCCGTTCGGCACGGGCGCCGACGTCCGGGTCGACGACGTGCCACCCGTGTTCGGGTTCGACTGGCGGTCCCTCGGCGATCTGCTCACCACCCTCGACATCCGGGCCACCGACGACCTCACCCCGTTCCCCGACGTGGTGCCTCCGGTCGCCTCGGGTACGCCCGGCCTCATCGGTCGTGCGGCCGTGCGGCTCGGTCCGGGACAGCCCGCGGCCACGTGGCCCGAGGCCGAGGCCACCGTCGGCGGCGAGGTGCACGACGGCGACCAGGTCAACGCCTTCGGCGCCATCGCGGTGCGCGGCCTGCGCTGGGTCGCGCTGCAGCTCGGTACCGGGACCTCCGACGCGGCCGGCCGCGCCGAGGTCCACGGCCGCCTGTTGCTGGGCGACGACCCGAGTCGGCCGCCCGGTCACGACCGTGGGCTGCGGGTGCTGCGCGAGCGCCGGTCGAGCGCCGGGGCGGGCGACAGCCTCCGCTGGTGGGCCCGCGCCGGGGTGCTCCCCGACCTGCTCGCGATGCACTACACCCCCTTCGACACCACGCCTGCCACCGATGTGGTGCACACCGAGAAGGTCGTGCTGGAGGGGGTGGTCGAGCGGGTGGTCGTCGACCTCCGCGACGGCACCGGCCTGCTCACGCCCGACGATCCGACGGGGCTGCGCGTGTGGGGCTCGCTGGTCACCACGGGTCACAACCCCGACGGCAAGCCCTCGGCGCTGACCGCGCAGTTCGACCGGCCGGTCGATCCCGCCTCGACGGAGACCACCTCGTTCACCCTCGATGCCGAGGAGGGCCTCCACGCCGAGGCGTCGATCGGTGGCGTGCCCGTCTCGAGCCGGCCTGCCGTGGTCAACGCCCAGCTGCGCGTGCCCCGGGCGCTCCAGATCGACTCCGACACGTCGCTCACCATCGATGCCGGTCCCGACGACGCCTGGGGCCGGGCAGGGATCACGTGGGCCGGAAACCCCGTGGTCACGCGCGCCAACCCCGAGGTCCGGATGCGCACCCGCCCCAACGCCCCCGCCGCCTCGCAGGTCGAGAGCGTCACCACCCGCCTGCTCGGGCTGTCGCTGGCGTCGCTCACCCAGACGAGCATCCCGTCGGTCGCCAGGACGCGCGCCAAGATCGACTTCGGGGCCCGCAACAACCGGTCCTTCCGGTTCGAGGAGGTCGAGATCGACACCCGGGTGCAGCCCGCGCCCCGCACCGTCTGGAAGGCCCGCGCCGGGCTGCTCCCCGATCAGCTGTCCGGCGAGATGCACACCAACACCGATCCCGGGGGCAGCTTCTTCTTCGCCAAGGTCGCCACCAACGAGCCCATCACGGGCGGCGTGGTGTGGGCCGAGCCAGCTCAGTTCCGCATGGCCGGGGATCCCCGCGGCGAGCTGGCCGGCATCGGCAACGTCGCCGCCACCCTCGACACCGTCCCGGTGGCGCTCGAGCTGGTGCTGCTCGACAAGGTGCCCGCCTCCCACAGCGGCGACGCCGACTACGCGGGCGGCGAGACGTTGCCGATGGTCCACCCGGTGAGCACCCCAGCCGCCGTCGGCGGGGCCCGGGTCCGCTTCGGCGGTCCCCTCATGGCCTCCGACATCCGCCTGGTGTCCTTCGCGGGCGACGCAGCCGTGTGCCTCAACGGCACGCCGGGCCTCCGCAGCTCCTGGACCGAGACCATCGTGCCCCTGCTCAACGTGGCGTTCGACGACATGGCCACCATCACCGACCCCGTCGCCGACCACACCTTCTGGTACTGGACCCCCGAGAGCCCGCCGCCGACGCCGCCGAGCGGGCCGCCCGCCAACCCGTGCAGCTCCTCGTCCTCGTCGTCGTCGAGCACCAAGGACACCGCGTTCCGCATCGCCGGAGGCCTGCTCGTCGACGTGGCCTACCGCGACTACGCGCTGCAGGACCTGTCGACCCGCACCTTCTCACGGTGGGACGGCTTCACGGCCGTCGACGACGTCAACGGCGACCACGTCGGCACCTGGAAGTTCACCCAGGAGCTCCAGATGAAGGGCTATCGGGGCGAGATCACCATCGCCCTCGCACCGGGGCTCAGCGAGAAGCTCGGCAACCCCTACGGCGACTGGCAGGCCGGGCCCGGGCACTGGTACCTGCGGGCCCGCGACAAGTTGGAGATCGTCGTCTACACAGGAGACCTCTACATGGGGAACACGGGAGGCGGCTTCCACGTGCCGCTCACCAACGGCATCTTCTCGACCCTGCCCGCCATCTTCAACATCACGTGGCCATGATCGCCTCCAAGCTCATCCTCTGGCACGCCTACCAGCACGGCGTCGCGTTCGACCTCTCCGAGCACCGCAACCACGGCGCCCTCGCCGGCAACGCCCACCTCGTGAACGGCCCGCCCTACGGCGACGCGATCCGCTTCGACAAGGGCGACGACGCGGTGTGGGTGCAGCCGTCCGACACCCTCACCGAGCTGGGCGCGGTGCGGGTGCAGGTGCGCTTCAACTGGCAGCCCCAGGCCGTGGGCCCGCACCGGCACAACCTCGTCGAGGGTCAGCTCTCGTTTGCCCTCTTCGTCAACCCCGATGGCTCCATCCAGGGCACCATCCTCAACGCGCTGGGCAGTTGGCTCGGGGCCAAGTCGGGCGCCGGGGTGGTGAGCCCGAACACCTGGCACGTGGCCGAGTTCGTCCACGACGGCGTCAGCCACTGCACGCTCTACGTCGACGGGCACGTGGTCGACGAGGGCTTCACGTCACCGGGCCCGGTGCGTGGCGTGGGCCCCCACGGCATCGCCGTCGGGCACTGGCCAGAGCCCGGCAGCCAGTACACGCTGCGCGGCCTCGTCGACCGGGTCAAGGTCTGGACCTTCGACCCCGAGCGCACCGGCCAGCACCTGATCGACGACTGCTGCATCGACCGCCAGGCCATCGACGCCGCCACTCCCGGCCTGCGCAGCACGGGGCTCTCGTCGGGGACGCTCGGCGACGTCGTGCACCAGTTCCTCGACATCGGTCGTCAGGCGGCGTCGGTGATCGCCGGTGGCAGCGCGGCCGATCGCGACGCCGCGAACGACCTTGCCCGCCGCGCCCTCGTGGGGTTCGCGACCGACGACCACACCGCCATCGCCGGGGCCATCCTCGACGCGGCGGGCGTGCTCACCGCGAAGGCGCCCGCCGGCTCTGTGCAGTCGCTCTACGACCAGCTCGCCGTCGCCATGGCGCCCCTGCCCGGCGCCACCGACCTCATCGAGGGTCGAGTCGACCGGCGCCAGATCGACGCGCTGCTCGCAGGGTGGTGCCTCGACCACAAGCTGCCGCCACACCGCCCCGACAAGCCGCGGCACCCCAAGCCCGCCACCGACGACAGCCTCGACCCCGACACCGACGGCCCCGACCGGCACGGCAAGGGCGGCGACGGACACGACACCGACGTCGTCGTCGCCGACCCGGGCGACCCCGTCCCGCACGAGCAGGTCCCCCCACCCGACCCCGCGACCCCGCCCCCCGATCCCGAGGACGCCGCATGAGCCCGCCCACCGATCCCGTCCCCATCGAGGAGCGGGCCCTGTACGAGCTCGCCCACCGCTTCAGCCCGGTGCTCCGCTTCCACCAGGAGGAGCGGTTCTTCCCCGCGCTGGCCGAATCGTGGCTCACCCACACCACCGAGGCACCCTGGGACTCCGACGGGTCACACTGGCTCGGCGACCTCACGCCCGACGCGCACCGGCGGGGCATGGCGCTGTGCACCCACGACCGGGGCGGGGCACTCCGCGTCATCGCGGGTCAACCCGTCGACGGCGACCGGCCGCTGCTGTTCAGCGACGATGCCGACGACCCGTACGCGATCGGCCGGCCCGACCTGCGCGTCGCCAGCCGGCGGGTGTTCCTCGACCTCGCGGGCTGGCAGCCCGGGAGCGGGGAGTCGGTCGGCGACCTCGAGCGGCTCTACGCGCTGTGGTCGGAGCTCTCGGCCGCGGCGAACCCCTCGCTTGAGTGGACGCCCCTGCTCGGGCACGACGACCTCCCGCACGCCTGGATCCCGGCCTCGCCGAACCCCACCACCTACTGCGAGGTCACCTGGGCGGGCGACTACGCCCGCATCAACACCCGGGGCGGCACGCACGACCTGCCCGACGGCGACCACTCCCTCGACCCCTTCCTCGCGCTCACCTACCACTACCTCTACCCGGCCAAGGAGCCGGTGCCCGACGGCACCGGCGAGAAGGTCGAGGGCCAGTGGGAGGCCGCCACGGTCTTCTTCAACAGCGAAGGCGCGTCGAAGCCCCACGGCGGCATCATCCGGGTCCCGCCTGCGTTCGTGGTGGTGAGCCAAGGCATCGACCAACCCGGGTCCGACCACCATCGCACCGAGCTGAAGCCGTGGAACGAGGTCGAGATGCTCGGCGAGCACCCGGTGCTCTACGTCGGCAAGGGCAGCCACCACTTCTTCTTCACGCCGGTCGGGGGCACCACCGGCACGCCCCCGCCCACCGGCACCAACCCCGGCTCCGACCCGGGTCCCCACGACGACGACCGCCACGAGGGGCAGATCACCGACCTGCTGCTGCTGTTCCTGATCCTCCTCGCCGTGGCCGCCATCGTCGCCGCCATCCTGCTGGCGCTGGGGGTCGGCCTGATCATCATCGCCCTCGTGGTCGTTGCCCTGCTGCTGCTGGCGCTGTGGGCCCTGTTCGAGTGGTTCAAGAGCCTGTTCGACGCCGGCAGCAACGACAACAGCGGCGACCCCGTGTCCGGTGGTGGCGGCAACGACGAGGCGGGCGGCGGCGGGACCCAGGGCGGTGGCTCCGAGCCACCGGGCGACTCGCCGCCTCCGGGCGGTGGCGACGGGGGCGTCGGCTCGTCGGGCGGCGGCACCTACGGCCTGCCCAACACCGGCTCGCCCACCGGTCGCGCCACGGTGTCGTTCGACGTGCGGGTGATCGGGCGGCTGCCCGACCAGGCGGGCGCCCGGACCGGGTACCCCTCGGAGCGCCGGCTCGAGAACCCCTACTGGTGGGACTACAGCGGCGGCTGGGGCGTGCGGATCAAGAACGGGTTCAGCACCGGCTGGCAGCACGGCACACGCCGGGTCGACGAGCTGGGCCGGTCGTGGAGCTACTGGACGGGTGTCCGCCTCGCCACCGTGCTCGCCGGCGGCTCCCGGCAGGGCTGACCCGGGGCCGTCCCGCCGGCCGGTACCCTCCCGGGGTGCCCGATCCCGACGCAGCCGCACCGGCCGAGCCGGCCGAGCCGACCGACCCGACCGTGCGGCGCACGCTGAGCGCGCTCGACCGGGTCACCGCGGCGCTGCCCGGGGGCGAGACGCGTGACGGCCAGCGCGAGATGGCTGCCGCAGTCGCCGCCGCGGTCAAGGAGCGACGGCACCTCGTCGTCCAGGCCGGCACCGGCACCGGCAAGTCGCTCGCCTACCTGGTGCCCGCCATCGTCGCCGGCCGCCGCACCGTCGTCGCCACCGCCACGAAGGCCCTCCAGGACCAGCTCGCCGGCAAGGACCTTCCCTTCCTGAAGGAGCACCTCGACCTCGACGTCAGCTGGGCGATGCTCAAGGGTCGCTCCAACTACGTGTGCCGGCAACGGCTCCGCGAGATCGCCAAGGGCGGCGAGGAGCAGCTCGCGCTCGATGGCCTGGCCGAGCGCGCCAGCTCCGCCGAGCTCGCCGAGCTGGCGGCGTGGGCCGAGGACAGCCCCACGGGGGATCGCGCCGAGCTCCCCCGTGAGCCGTCGCCGTCGGCGTGGGCGGCTGTCAGCGTGTCGGCGCGGGAGTGTCCCGGCGCCAGCCGCTTCCCGTCGGGTGGGACCTGCTTCGCGGAGGCGGCGCGCACCGCGGCGGCCGAGGCCTCGTTGGTCGTCGTGAACCAGCACCTGTACGGCCTCCACGTGGCCAGCGGTGGGGTGCTGCTGCCGGAGCACGACGTGGTCGTCATCGACGAGGCCCATGCCTTCGAGGACGTGGTGTCGGCCACCGCCGGGCTCGACATCGCGGCAACTCGCTTCAGCACGCTCGCCCGTGCCATCGGGGCGATCCTCGACGACCAGCCCACCACCGACGGCCTCGAGGCGGTGGCCGCACGCTGGGACCGGGCGCTCACCCCCGAGGTGGGCCGACGGCTGAAGGGCGGGCTCGGGGAGGAGCTGGGCACCCTGGTCGCCCTGGCGGTCGAGCGCACCGACCGGGCCCTGGCCGGACTGCGGGCGATCGACCCCGGCACCAACGCCGAGGCGGGCGCCCGCAAGCAGCGGGCGATGCAGCTGGCCGGATCGCTCCTCGACGAGCTGCACCTCCTGTCCGCGCCGGGCCCCACCAACGTGCTCTGGATCGAGGGGCCCGACTCCCGACCGTCGCTGCGGCTCGCGCCGCTCGACGTGGCCTCACTGCTCGCCGAGGGCGCCTGGCCGAACGTCACCGCGGTGCTCACCAGCGCCACCATCCCGCCGGGGCTCGACCACGCCGTCGGGCTCCCCACCGAGCGCCTGGTCGACCTCGATGTCGGCAGCCCGTTCGACTACGAGCAGCAGGCGCTGCTGTACTGCGCCGCGTCGCTCCCCGATCCGCGCCAGCCGGGCTTCGACGAGGCGGTGCACGACGAGCTCGAGGCGCTCATCGACGCGGCCGGCGGTCGCACCCTGGCGCTGTTCACCAGCTTCCGGGCCATGGACGCCGCGGCCGAGGCCCTACGGGGCCGCGTCGACCACCCGATCATGACCCAGCGAGAGCGACCCAAGCCGGCCCTGCTCGCGGCCTTCAGTGCCGATCCGGCCACCTGCCTGTTCGCCACCATGGGCTTCTGGCAGGGCGTCGACGTGCCCGGGCCGTCGTTGAGCCTGGTCACGATCGACCGGCTGCCGTTCCCCCGCCCCGACGAGCCGCTGCTGCAGGCCCGCCGCGAGCTGGCCCGCGAAGCCGCGTTCCGCACCGTCGACCTGCCCCGGGCGGTCACGCTGATGGCCCAGGGCGTGGGGCGGCTCATCCGCTCGACCGAGGACCGTGGCGTCGTCGCGGTCCTCGACCCCCGGCTCGCGACGTCGAAGAGCTACCGCTGGGACATCGTCCGGGCCCTGCCCCCGATGCGCCGCACCCGAGACCGCGCCGAGGCCGAGCAGTTCCTCGAGGCCCTCCGCTCCTAGCTTCCACCCCAAGCCCTGTTCTGGGGACGGATATGTGCTCCAGACGCACATATCCGTCCCCAAAACTCACCGCCTGGGTAGCTCAGTACCCGTAGCGTTCGAAGCGGTCGGGGCGGCGCTGCCAGTCCTTGTCGACCTTGACGAACAGCTCGACGAACGCGCCTTCCGGCATCTGGGCGCGGACCCGGGTGCCGACCTCCTTGAGCACGCTCCCCTTGTGCCCGATCACGATCCCCTTCTGCGAGTCGCGCTCGACGAGGATCTCGCACCGCACCCGGGGCCAGTCCCACTCGGTGACGCGGGTGGCCACCGAGTGCGGCACCTCCTCGCGCAGCACCGCGAGCAGCTGCTCGCGCACCAGCTCGGCCACCCAGAAGGCCTCGGGCACGTCGGTGATCTGACCCTCGGGGTAGAAGGGCGGGCCCTCGGGCAGCCGGCCGATGAGCTCGGCCACCAGGTCGTCGACGCCCTGTCCGGTGCGGGCGGACACGGGGAAGTAGGCGCTGCGCTCGAGGCCCGATGCGGCGACGAGCTGCTTGAGGACCTGGTCCTGCGTGGCGGCGTCGACCTTGTTGATCACCACGATGGCGTCGTCGGGGACGCGTGCCGCCACGAAGCGGTCGCCCCGGCCCATCGGCGCGGTGGCGTCGAGCACGAGGCAGACCACGTCGACGTCGCCGAGGGCGTCGGTGGCCGTGGCGTTGAGCCGGTCGCCGAGCGCGGTGACGGGCTTGTGGATGCCCGGCGTGTCGACGAAGACGATCTGCGCCTCCTCGCCGACCGGCGACGTGTCCGCGGGGACGTGGAGCACCCCGCGCACCTGCGTGCGGGTGGTCTGCGCCTTGTCGGACATGATCGACACCTTGGTGCCGAGGATGTTGTTGAGCAGCGTCGACTTGCCCACGTTGGGACGGCCGACGATGGTCACGAAGCCGCTTCTCATGGGTGGTCCTCGGCTTCGCCTCGGTGGGTGCCGTCGCCGTCGTCGGGCTCGGGCAAGGGGGTGATGCGGACCCGGCTGATGCGCCGGCCCTGCACCTTGTCGGCACGCAGCTCGAAGCCGTCGAACCGCACGAGGTCGCCCTCGGAGGCGACGTGGCCGAGGCGGCTGAACATGAGGCCGCCGATGGTGTCCCAGTCGCCCTCGGGGAGGTCGCCGTCGAGCACCTCGTTGGCCTCGTCGATGGCAAGGCGCCCGTTGACGCGCAGCACGCCGCCGGGGAGCGGTTCGATCATGGGGTCCTCGACGTCGAACTCGTCGACGATCTCGCCCACGAGCTCCTCGATGAGGGCCTCGAGCGTGACCAGGCCCGCCGTGCCGCCGTACTCGTCGATGACGATGGCCATGTGGAACTTGTCGGCCTGCATCTCGCGCAGCAGGTGCGACACGCGCTTGGTCTCGGGCACGAAGTTGGCGGGGCGAGCGAGCGTGGCGACGCCGACGTCCTCGCGCCCATCGCGGTCGGCTCGCATCAGGTCCTTGGCGTAGAGCACCCCGACGACGTCGTCGATGCCGTCGCCGCACACCGGGATGCGGCTGAAGCCGTTGAGCAGGACCACCTCCATGGCGTCGCCGACGCGGAACGAGGCGTCAACGGTGACCATGTCGGTACGGGGGACCATCACCTCGCGGGCCACGGTGTCGCCGAAGTCGATGACGCGGGTGATGAGCACCCGCTCCTCGGCTTCGATCACCTCTGCTTCGGCGGCCTCGTCGGCGAGGGCGAGGAACTCCTCCTCCGACACGAACGGTCCCGCTTGCAGCCCCTTGCCCGGCAGCACCGCGTTGGCGATGCCGATGAGGCCGCGGGCGGTCCACCGCAGCGGGGCGAAGCGCGCCAGTGCGCTCACCGGTCCGGCCGCCCGCAGCGCGGCTTCGTCGACGTGCTGGATGGCCCAGGTCTTCGGCGCCGCCTCGCTGAACACGAACACGATGCCCACGTTCACCAGCAGCGCGACGACGACGCCGGCCGCTCCGAACACCCGCTCGGCGAGCACCGTGGTGAGCGCGGTCTGCCCGGTCTGGAGCAGCAGGATGGTGAACAGCAGCGCGTTGAGGAAGTGCTCGGGGTGCTTCACCAGCCGGAGCAGGCGGTCGGCACCGGGGCGGCCGGCCTCGTGCAGGGCCACCGCACGCGAGCGGTTCATGCGCGTGAGCGCGGTCTCGGCCAGCGCGAACCCGGCGATGAGCACGAGCAGCACGAGGATGCCGGCGAGCATCAGCAGGTCGAGGGTGACCGCGGTGACGGCGAGCATCACGGCTGGAGCGGTGCCGGCGGGTCGTCCTCGGCCGCAGGCTCCACCTCGGCAGCGGCCTCCGGCTCGGCCGCCACCTCGGCCGGGATCTCGGTGCCCACGGACACCACGCCGTGGAAGCGTGCGAGCAGCTCGGCCTCGCGGGCCCGCATGGCCTCGGCCTCGGCGGGCTCGGCGTGGTCCATGCCCAGCACGTGCAGCACGCCGTGGACCACCAGCAGCGCGATCTCGTCGTCGTAGCTGCCTGCGTGCGCGGGCGCGTTGCGGGCGGCCACGGCGGGGCAGATCACCACGTCACCGAGCAGCATGGGGGCGTCGTCGTGGTGGCTCGGCGGCCGGGCCGGGCCGGTGGTCGACGGGTCGGGCCAGCGCACCGTCTCGAAGGCGTCGTCGTCGATGGGGAACGACAGCACGTCGGTGGGGCCGTCGGCGCCCATGAACTGCCTGTTCAGGTCGGTGATGACCTCCTCGGTGACGAAGAGGACCGACAGCTCGGCGTTGCCCTCGACGCCCTCGGCCGCGAGGACCTCGGTGGCCAGCGCGCTCCACCGGGCCAGCTCGACCGACTCGGCCGTCTGCTCGTCGGCGACGAACACCTCGACCTCACCCTCGCCCCCGCGCCGCCGCCTGCGCCCTCCCGCCGTCGGACGCATCACGCGGGGGCGTCGCTCGGCGGCTCGGGATCGGGGGTGGCCGAGGCACCGGGGGCTGCCCCGGCGCGCTCGTAGGCGTCGACGATCTGCTGCACGATGCGGTGGCGCACGACGTCGCGGCTGGTGAGGTGCACGAAGGCCAGGCCGTCGATGCCGCCGAGCACGGCCTCGAGGCCGGCCAGGCCGCTGCGGCCGCCGGCCACGTCGACCTGGGTGGTGTCGCCGGTGATGACCGCCTTGGAGCCGAAGCCGATGCGGGTGAGGAACATCTTCATCTGCTCGGCGGTGGTGTTCTGAGCCTCGTCGAGGATGATGAAGCTGCGGTTGAGGGTGCGGCCGCGCATGAACGCCAGCGGCGCGACCTCGACGGAGCTGCGGTCGAGCAGGCGCTGCACGCCCTCGGGCTCGAGGAAGTCGGCGAGGGCGTCGTAGAGCGGCCGCAGGTAGGGGTCGACCTTGGCCATGAGGTCGCCCGGCAGGAAGCCGAGCCGCTCGCCCGCCTCGACCGCGGGACGGGTGAGGATGATGCGGTCGACCTCCTTGTTCTGGAGGGCCTGCACCGCGGTGGCCACGGCCAGCCAGCTCTTGCCCGTGCCCGCGGGGCCCAGGCCGAAGGTCACCACGTTGTCGTGGATGGCGTCGACGTAGCGCTTCTGCCCGCTCGACTTGGGCCGCACGGTGCGACCGCGGCTCGACTTGAGCACCTCGGCGGTGAGCACCTCGGACGGTCGCTCGTCGGCCTTGACCATGTCGATGGTGCGGCCCAGCACGACGGGGTCGAGGCGCTGCCCGCGTTCGACCAGCACCACCAGCTCCTCGAAGAGGCGCGACACGCGCTCGGCCTCGGCGCCGTCGATGGTGATCTGGTTGCCCCGCACGTGGATGACGGCATCGGGGAACGCGGCCTCGACGAGGCGCAGGTGCTCGTCGGCCGGCCCCAGGAGGGGCGCCATGAGGTGGTTGCCGGGGACGCTGAGAAGGGTCTGGGTGGTGGACACGCTCGGACAATCCTAGAGGCACGGCGAACGGGCGAGGCCCGGATCGGCCAACGCGTGGATCGTGGGGTGGTGCGTAGTGTCGCGGACGTGAGCTCCGACGACTGGTCCGATTCCGACGACGACCTCGACGACCTCGACGACCACGACGACCTCGACGACCTGCGGGCGTTCGGCGCGGCGGGCGACCTCGACGAGCTCGACCGCTGGCTCGCCGAGTCGCGCGTCGACGCGGCCGTCACGAGCCGCCGCAAGGAGCGCTGGCTCGCCCAGCAGGCCGGCGAGGAGGCTTCCGTGGCCGGCGTGCTGCGCGACCTCGGCGAGCGCGGCACCACCGTGGTGGTCAGCACCGTGGCCGAGCGGCGCCACCGCGGCCGGGTGCGGGCCGTGGGCGACGACTTCGCCATCCTCGACACCGAACAGGGCGAGGTGGTGGTGCGCCTCGCGGCCGTCAGCGCGGTGCGCGTGCCGGGTGACGGTGCCGTCACCGGCGACCGCGCCGACCGGCTCACGGTCACCTTGGCCGACGTGCTGCCCACCATGGCCGCCGATCGGCCCCGCGTCACCGCGGTGACGCGCAGCGGCGAGCAGGT
Organism: Actinomycetota bacterium; assembly: GCA_017882935.1. GTDB lineage: Bacteria > Actinomycetota > Acidimicrobiia > Acidimicrobiales > Iamiaceae > JADGOP01. The sequence goes on along the minus strand of JADGOP010000011.1, from coordinate 1,267 downwards.
GCACGGGGAGCTGCGCTCGGCAGGTCGCGACGTGGCGATGCTGCGCCTCGACGGCTCACCGGCCGACTTGGCCTACCTCCCGCTCGGCAGCGTGGCGGAGCTGGTGCTGCGCTAGCGCAGGCTGCCCGGGCCGGGGGGCGTGGTCAGTCGTCGTCCTTGGCGTGGTGGACGGGCTCGGGGTAGAGGTGCTCGAGGGTGCCCGGCTCGATGCGGCAGGTGTCGATGAACGCGTCGACCTCGTCCTGCTTGAGGCGGATGACGCGCCCGAACCGGTAGGCGGGGAGCTGGCCCTCGTCGATGAAGCGGTACAGCGTGCGTGGGGTGATGCCGAGGCGCTTGGCCGCCTCGGCGGTGCTGAACCAGCGGAGGTCGTTGGATGGCATAGACCGAGCCTAACGCCTCTCCGTCACTTTCGGTCCTTTCGTCGTCGCATCATGCCGAACGGAGCCGGAGAAACGGGAAATTGCAGTCTTTTCAGCAACTTTCGTGCAGATCGGAAGAGTCAGCTCGGCGCGAGGTTTCGGTCAGGAACGGCACGGGTACTCCCCCACGGTGCCCGACCTCGACGACGCGGCCCGGGGTCGCCCCGACGCCACCGACCGCCTCATCGCGGCCCGCCGCCGCCTCCCCGGCAGCCGCGCCACCGTCGGTGGCCTGCTCGTGGCCGTGGCCGGCGTGGTGCTGTTCGTCGCCGCCCGGCCCGCGCCGCACACCCCGTCCACCTGGTACCTCGTCGCCAGTCGCCCCATCCCTGCGGGCACGGTGCTGCGCGCCGCCGACCTGGCCCGTGAGGCCATCGACCTGCCGTCGTCGGTCGCCGCGCAGGCCGTGGCCGCCATCGACGACGTCGTGGGCTCCGTCACCCTGGCACCACTCGCCCGGCACCAGCTCCTCGCCCGCGGCGTGGTTGCGCCGACCGGCCGTGGCACACCCCAACCCGTCCTCTCCTTCGCCATCGACCCCGACCGGGCCGTGGCCGGCGACCTGGTCGCGGGCGACCACATCGACCTGCTCGTCACCTGGACCCACGACGCCACCGCCGCCACCCAGGTGGTGGGCCACGACCTCACGCTGGTGTCGGTCCGCCAACCGTCCGACCGCGCGCTCGGCGCGCCCGGTTCCCTGACCCTCTCGGTGGCGGTGCCCGATGCCCGGCGGCTGGTGCCCCTCGTCCGCGCGATTCGGGCAGGCGACCTCACGGTGGTGCGCACCACGGGTGCGGTGGCACAGCCGTGACCGGCTCGTCCGACCACGGGCCGCGCTACGT
>JADGOP010000211.1 GCA_017882935.1 Actinomycetota bacterium | reverse complement strand
TACGCCGGCCGACATCGGGGCGATGGCCTTGGCCTGGTCACCGTTGGCGACGATGCTGACGCCGGGGGTGTTCTCTTCGCTGAGCTGCACCGCGGGGCAGGAGCCGCTGCTGAAGGTGGTCGGGTCGAAGCCGAGCACGCTGCTCTGGAAGAAGGAGCGCGTGCCGGAGCCGGCCTGCGGGTAGTACCGCTGGATCGGGCCGGCGCTGCCGCCCACCTGGCTCCAGTTGGTGAAGGTGCAGTTGTAGATGCCCTGGAGCTGGGCGAGGGTCAGGTTCGACGGCGCCAGGGCGCTGGTGGAGCCCCAGCCGACCGCGTCGAGCGCGTAGGCGTAGTACTCGAACGTCGAGTTGTCGGTGCCCGGCGTGGTGCCGATGGCGCGGGGACCAGCCGACGAGCGGGCGATGGTGATGCAGCCGTCGCCGTTGGCGACCGAGGCCTTGAGGGCGTCACGGCCGGCGCCGGACCCGTTGGGTGCGAGCACCTCACCGGCTCCGGCAGGCGTGTGATAGGTGGTGGCGACGCAGTCGCCCTGGCTGTCGGCCGGCACCGTCTTCGCCGCCGTCTGGAGCGCCAGGATGTTGTGGACGGTGTCGGGGTCGGTGTTCTTCACCGAGGCGTTGTAGTTGGTGGTGAGCGTCGCCATGGCCGTCTGGGTCGTGTCGGAACCGACCACGACGATGTTCTGGGTCTTCTTGTCGGGTGCCGGGTTGCACGCCGCGAGGGCGACGAGCCCGAGCGCCACGGCGCCGACGGCCAGTGCCTTGCGGCGCTTGGCCAGTGATGGGAAGCGTGGTTCACGCATGTGGTGGGTGCCCTCCTGTGGACATCTCCGCGCGGGTGGCGTCTGCCATCCGCCGCTTGGCTGAGCGCCGGGCTCCGATGCATTGGAGGACCCGACGGGCACCGTTATCGCAGGCAGAGGTGAACCGCTTGGGCAGGCCTTGGCGAACGGAAGGTGAAGGGCGCGCAGCCTCTCGGCGTCGCGGGCGGACGTCTCCCGCCGGTCACGCTCCGTTCGCCGGAGGTTGGTCCGCGTGACGTGTGAGCACTCAGGTGCTGGGGGCGAAGCGGCTCATCGACAGCAGCACCTCGACGACCTCGGGCCGGGCCTTGGCGAGCGACCCACGGTCGAACGGCGGCTGCGGGTCGTACTCGATGCCCAGCTGGATGGCCTCGGCGACCTCGTCGCCCGCCAGCAGCGCGGCCAGGGTGAGGCCCATGTCGATGCCGGCCGACACGCCGGCGGCCGTCATGATGCGGCCGTCGACGACGACGCGCTCGGAGACGGGCTCGGCCCCCATGGCGCCGAGCGTGCCGAGCGCCGACCAGTGCGACGTGGCGCGGCGGCCGTCGAGCAGCCCGGCCGCGGCGAGCACGAGCGAGCCGGTGCACACCGAGGTGGTCCACTGCGACGACTCGTGCGCGGCGCGCACCCAGTCCAGCGTGGCCTCGTCCCGGCGGGCGCCGGCCTCTCCCGGTCCACCGGGCACCACCACGATGTCGGGGTGGGCCAGCTCGTCGAGCGTGGCGTCGGCCAGCAGCGCCAGGCTGCCGGTGTCGGTGCGGTGGGCCCTTCGCTCGGCGGCGACGAACGTGACCGAGGCGCCGGGGATGCGGCTCAGGGTCTCGTAGGGCCCCACCGCGTCGAGGGCGGTGAGCTGGTCGAAGAGCAGGATGGCGATCTGCACGGGTGGGCTCCGTTCGTTCCGATTGGGCGTGCGGGGTGGGCGATCAGGCGACCGCGGCCTGGAAGCGGCGGCGGTACTCGGCGGGCGGGATGCCGAGCGCGCGGAGGAACGCGCGACGCATCGTCTCGGCGGTGCCGAAGCCGCACTGCGCGGCGATCGACTCGACGGGGTCGGTCGACTCCTCGAGGCGGCGGCGGGCGTGCTCGATGCGGGTCTGCTCCACGTAGCGGGCCGGGGTCACGCCGACCTGCTCGGTGAACACGCGGGCGAGGTGTCGGGGGCTCATGCCGGCGCGCGTGGCCAGCGCGTCGACCGAGCAGTTGGAGCCCGGGTGGTCGAGGACCCAGCGCTGCAGGTCGCGGATCTCGTCGCGGTCGGCGAGCTGGGCGCTGAGCTGTGCGCTGAACTGCGACTGGTTGCCCGGGCGCCGGAGGAACAGCACCAGCATGCGGGCGATGATCAGTGCCACGTCGCGGCCGAGGTCGTCCTCGACCAGCGCGAGCGCCAGGTCCATCCCCGCGGTGACGCCTGCGGAGGTGGCGACGTTGCCGTCGCGCACGAAGATGGGGTCGGGCTCCACGGTGACGGCGGGGTAGCGCGCCGCGAACGCCGCGCAGCGCGCCCAGTGGGTGGTGGCCCGCCTGCCGTCGAGCAGGCCGGCTTCGGCGAGCAGGAAGGCACCGCTGCACACCGAGGTGACGCGGCGGGCCGACCGGGCGAGGCGCCGGACCTCGGCGACGAGCTCGGGGCGCCCGATCGCGGGGTATACGCCGTCGCCCCCGGCGACCACGAGGGTGTCGATGGGTCCGCGGACCTCCGCGAGGGTGGTGTCGGGCGTGATCGTGAGGCCGCTCGACGTGCGCAGCGGGCCGGGCCCGGCCGCGGCGACGCTGATGGCGTAGCCGCCGTGGGCCCGCGCGGCAGGGTGCTGGCCGGCGCCGTCGAACACCTCGAGCGGTCCGGTGAGGTCGAGGCTCTGGACCCCCTCGAAGACGACGATGACCACGCGCCGGTCCGGCGTCGGGGCGGGGCGGCCCTGCGGGGCGGAGCGGGGTGGCATGCGCCGATCATGACCCCTCCCGGCGATGGCGGCAATGACGAAGAACCCACGATCTCTGCCATCACCCGCAACGCGGCCTCGACCGGTGCGCCGACCCGGGCCGCCGCGATTGACTGGGGCCATGACCCACGCACCTGACGACGCCCCGGCCGCCCGGCTCACGAGCTACGAGCACGACGGGCTCACGTTCGACGTGCGCGACGAGGGCCCGCTCGACGGCGAGCCGGTCGTGCTCCTCCACGGCTTCCCCGACGGCCCCGCCTCGTGGAACCACGTGGTGCCGCTGCTCACGGCAGCCGGGCTGCGCGTGCTGGTGCCCGCGCAGCGCGGGTACTCGCCCGGAGCCCGGCCGCAGGAGCGCTCGGCCTACCGCCTCGACACGCTGGCGCGGGACGTGCTGGCGCTCGCCGACGCGGCCGGCCTCGACACCTTCCACGTGGTCGGCCACGACTGGGGCGGTGGCGTCGCCTGGCAGCTGGGCATCGCCCACGGGCGCCGGCTCCGCACCCTCACCGTGGCCTCGACCCCGCACCCGCGGGCGATGGTGGCGGCCATGACCCACAGCACGCAGGCGCTCCGGTCCTGGTACATGGCGGTGTTCCAGATCCCCCGCTTCGCCGAGTGGAACCTGCACCTGCGCGGCGGAGAGCTGTTCGCGCGCAACCTCGAGAAGGGCGGCCTGCCGAAGGCCGAGGCCGAGGCGGCCGCCCGGCTGCTGCAGGAGCCCGGGGCCGCCACGGGTGCCCTGAACTGGTACCGGGCCATCCAGGTCGGCGGGCTCAAGTCCGCCGCGGCGGTGGCCGTGCCGACGCTCTACGTGTGGAGCACCGACGACGTGGCCCTCGGTCGCTACGCCGCCGAGCACACGGCCGACTGGGTCAGCGGCCCGTACCGCTACGAGGTGCTGCCGGGCGTGTCGCACTGGATCCCCACCGAGGCGGCCGACCGCCTGGCCGAGCTGATCCTCGAGCAGGTCGCCTCGGTGGCCTGAGCCGGCCGGGCGGGGCCGTCAGACGGGACGGTTGCGCAGCATGTTGTCGAGGTGGGCGAAGAGGGCCTCGCGCACGTCGATGAGCTGCTCGTAGCGCTCAGCCATCGCCACCAGGGGCGGGCCCTCGCCCTCGCGGCCCGCGATGAGCCACTGCATCGAGGTGACCGCGTTCTGCGGCCCGCCGGTGACGGTGAGGGTGAGGATCGAGTGGTCGACCGACAGGGTGTGGTGCGACGGCCGGGGCCACGCCTCGATGATGTCGGTGAGCACCCGGTCGGGAGCATCGCTGAGCTGCAGCTCGATGACGATGGTGTCGTCGACCTTCATCTTGATGTCCCGCAGCGACACGACGTCTACTTGCATCCCGTGACCCTACGGCCCCGGGGCGTGCTCGGCGTACCCCGGGTCGCGTACGGTCCGGCGACGCGGGCCGGTGCGCGTCGCGTCTATGGTGAGCGCCGGCGCCGGAGGGGTGCCGCTGGGGCGATCGGAACGAACGAGATCGTTGAGGTCCCCCATGTCGCAACCCCGTCGCCGATCCGTGGCCCGGGCACTCAGGCCGCTCCGGCTGGTACCGGCGCTGCTGGCCGCGTCGCTCTGCCTCGCCGGGTGCAACTGGCTCCAGTTCGCCGGCTCCTCGTCACACCAGGGCAACAACGCCACCGAGTCCACCCTCACCGTGGCCAACGTGAGCGGCCTCCACCAGCTCTTCCAGACCACCCTGCCGAGCACCGCCGACGGCGCACCTGCGTTCGTCGAGAACGTGTCGACGCCCGGCGGCACCCGCAACCTGCTGTTCGTCACCACCCGGGCCGGCGACCTGGTGGCGGTCGACGCCGTCACCGGTGCCATCGCGTGGCAGGCACACCCCCCGGCGGGCACCTGCAAGATCAACAACGGCTCGACCACCTGCTACACGACCTCGTCGCCGGTCGTCGATCCCAACCTGCAGTACGTGTACACCTACGGCCTCGACGGCTACGTCCACAAGCACGCCATCGGCACCGGCACCGAGGTCACCGATGCCCACTGGCCGGTGCTGAGCACCCTGAAGCCCTGGGACGAGAAGGGCTCCTCCGCGCTGAGCACCGCCACCGACTCCACCGGCACCACCCACCTCTACTCGGTGCACAGCGGCTACCCGGGCGACGGGGGCGACTACCAGGGGCACCTCACCGCCATCGACCTGGCCACGGGCATCTCGCACGTGTGGAACTCGCTGTGCAGCAACCTCACGGTGCACTTCGTGCCGTCGACGCAGGCGGGCACCGACTGCCCCGAGGTGCAGTCCGGCATCTGGGCCCGGCCCGGCGTCACCTACGACTCCGCCACCGACGAGATCTACCTCTCCACGGGCAACGCCATCTTCGACCCGGCCACCCACCAGTGGGGCGACACGGTCGCGGCGCTGCACCCCGACGGCACCGGCACCGCGAATGGTGACCCGCTCAACTCCTTCACCCCCACCAACTAC
>JADGOP010000210.1 GCA_017882935.1 Actinomycetota bacterium | reverse complement strand
CCGACCGGGGCGTGACGAGCCGGCGCGGCTGACCTGCCCGCAGCGGGCTCAGGTCGGCTCGGGCCGGGACCGGGCGGGGCTCACTCGTAGTCGGCCGGGTCGGCCTGCACCCAGCCGTCGCCGCCCGCCGCCTCGGCACGGAGCAGCGCGTGGTCGGCTGCCGAGAGCGCGAGGCGGGAGTTGGGACCGGCCAGGGCGAACCCGGCCGAGAAGGTGACGGGCTCGGACCGGGCGTCGGCCCAGCCCTTCTGCAGCCGCGCCAGCAGCGACTCGGGGTCCTGCTCGACGCCGGACAGGATGATCACGAGGAACTTCCCGCCGCCGTAGTAGGCGGCCCGGTCACGGGCGCGGACCTCGGCGCGAAGCAGCGACCCGAAGTCGGCGAGCACGCGCTTGCGCCCGGCCTCGTCGTGGGTCTGGTCGAAGTTGTCGAGGTGCAGCGCGACGACGACGTCCTCGTCGCCCAGGCGCCCCACGAGGCGGCTCATGTCCTGGTCGGTGGGCAGACCGGTGACAGGGTCGATGAGGAGCTCGTCGACCATCAGGCGCTCCCCGCCGGCGAGCGCCAGGGCCCGCTCGGAGTTGATGGCGAAGCGGTGCAGCTGCGCCTCGAGCTCGCGGCGGCGCTCGGGGTCGTCGGGGGCGACCGGTCGAACCGTCTCGCCCACGCCGAACGAGAGGTCGACGGGAAGCGTCTCGACGCCGGGGTCGTCGCCGGTGACGTAGGAGCCACCGAGGCGGTCGACGAGGCGCAGCGCCACGCGGCGCACGTCCTCGGCCGAGGTCACCCACAGCAGCTCGTCGGTGGCCTCGAGCGCGGCGTCGGCCGCCGGACGCAGCTCCGGCGAGGCGATGATGGCCTCGAGCGTGGGCTGGGTCATGTCACGGTCGCGGCTGAAGTAGAGGCCCAGGGCACGGTCGATGGTGGGCGGGTCGAGCACCGGGTCGATGCCCTCGTACTCGCTGATGGAGCGCACCAGGGTGCAGATGGCACCCGGCAGGTACGGGCGGAGGTCGCCGTCGCCCTTGTCGCGGCTGCCGGCACGCATGTGGGCGAAGGCCTCGGGCGTGACGCTGATCTGCCGGTCGGCGCTGACGCGGCGCAGGACCTCGTCGAAGGCGTCGTCCTGGATCGGCGGGATCAGGATCTTGCTGCCGATCCGCCGGAAGAAGGCCTCGTCGGCCAAGCTCGACGGCGGCAGGTTCGTGGCGAACACGATCTTGGTGAGGAACGGGACCTCGAACTTCACGCCGTAGTCGAGCTTGAGGTAGTCGACCGAGCGGTCGAGCGGCACGATCCAGCGGTTGAGGAGCTGCTCGGGGGTGAGCGCCTGGCGACCGAAGTCGTCGATCACGAGCACGCCGTTGTTGGCCTGCATCTGCAGCGGCGCCAGGTAGACGCCGGCGTGGCCCTGGTAGTTCAAGTCGAGCTGCATGGCGGAGAGCTCGCCACCCACCACGATGCTGGGGCGCTTGCAGCGGACCCAGCGCCGGTCGAGCCGGTCGGGTTGCGGGTTGATGGGCTCGTGGACCACCGGGTCGAACACCATGATGACCTGGCCGTCGATCTCCACCGCTCGGGGCACGAGGACCGAGTCGTCGTTGGCGCGCACCAGGCGCTCGGCGATCGACGATTTGCCGGTGCCGGGAGGCCCGTAGAGGAAGATGGCGCCCGGCGAGTGGATGCTCGGGCCGAGCTCGTCGAGCAGCGAGTCGCCGATGACGAGGTCGGAGAAGGCCCGCCGGATGAGCTCGCGGTTCACGTGCGGGCGCACGTGCTGGGCGTTGACGACCCGGGCGTACTCGTCGAGGCTCACGGGCACCGCGCCGGCGTACTTCGACACCGCCATGCGCTCGGACGCCTGCACCCGGCCGGGCTCGCTGAGGGTGAGGATGTAGCTGCGGCCCTCGATGCCGTTGATCTCCACCAGGCGGTCGTGGCGCAGCTTCTCGATGACTTGCTCGAGCAGCACCGGACTGACGCAGAGCGTGTCGGCGAGGCGCAGGGTGTTGGTCTGCCCCTCGCGCATCGCCCGGCGCAAGGTGATGTCGAGCACCAGGGACGGCGGGATGCCGAGATCCTGGACGCGGAGGGGTTCGGGAGGATCGACCAGAGCCATGGTTGGGTTATCGGCCCGACATCGCCGCGTCGCGTAGGTCGAATGGCCCATATTTGGGTCTTTCGGCCCCCGGAAGGGCCCCGGGAGGGGTTGCCCGGGGCCCCAGGCGGGTCAGGGCCCGGTGCGCCTGCGCCGCGGTACCGCAGGCCACGCGCCAACTTCCCGGGGGTCCACCGCGCATCGGAGCCTGATCGCTACGTTGGGGTGCTGCCTGAAGTCATGCCAAGGGAGCGCAGCACACGATGTCGACCGCCAGCCACGACGGGACGCCACCGCACCACACCGGACCCGGGTCCCGATGACCGGCCCCGAACAGGCCGGGAGGTGGGCCCTCACCGGGCGGCGCCTCGCCGTCGTCGGGGTGGGGGTCACCGTCCTCGCGGCCGGCGCGGTGGTGGTTCTCACCCAGAAGTCCACCCCGTCGCCCGTCAAGAGCACCCTGCCCGCCTCGACCACCACGGCGAAGCCGCGACCCAAGCCCCACCGCAAGCGGGTGCGTCCCGTGAAGCTCGCACCGCTCACCGGCGTCCCCGAGCCCAGCGTCGCGGCCCAGAAGCGCTGCGCCATCACCGTCAAGATCGGCAACACGCCCGAGGCGCGCCCGCAGTACGGGGTCGAGCAGGCCGACGTGGTCTACGAGGAGGTCGTCGAAGGCGGCATCACCCGCCTCGCCGCGGTCTTCCAGTCGCAGGCGCCCGACCGGGTCGGTCCGATCCGCTCGGTGCGGCCCACCGACCACAGCATCGTCTGGCCGCTCCAGGGCATCCTGGCCTTCTCGGGCGGCAACGCCATCGAGGTCAACTCGATCGGGAACGCCCCCGTCGCCCGGATCGACGAGACCGCCGCCGGGCCCCTGATGTTCCGCGACCCCACCCGCCAGGCGCCGCACAACCTCTACGCCCACGTCGACCAGATGTACGGCGCCTGTGGCGCCCCGGCACCGCAGCCGCTGTTCCGGTTCCGGAAGGGCCACGCCGCGCCGGCCGGCGCCAAGGTCTCCTCGGTCCACATCGGGTACGAGGAGGGCTACGCCGTGTCGTGGGACTGGGGCCCGCTGTCGCACACCTGGAAGCGGTCGATCTTCGGCGGCCCCGACGGGGGTGCCGCGGGCGGCCAGTTCAACGCCGCCAACGTGGTGGTCATGTCGGTCGGCTACCTCGGCGGGCCGGGTGCGGCCGACGGCGAGGGCGTCCTCACCGGCTCAGGTCCGCTCCGGGTGTTCACCGCCGGCCGGATCATCACCGGCACCTGGGTGCGCCCCGACCTCACCAAGCCGGCGCGGCTCCTCGACAGCAGGCACCGCCCCATCGCCCTCACGCCGGGACGCACCTGGGTGGAGCTCCCCGACACCACCTACCCCGTCACCACCACGCCCTGACGGCATCGTCGCCCGGCTCCGGCCCCCCACGACCCCGACAGGGCGATGAGCCCCGGGTGGTGTTCACTTGAGCATCGATCCGCGCCAGGTCCCCGACAACGGAGCCGCTCACGGAGCCGGTGGGCGGCTGTCCCGCCGGACCATCGCCGCGCTCGTGCTGGTGGTGGTCGTGCTGGCGGCGGCCGTGGCGGGACTCGTCACGCGTCGCTCGACCGGGCACCCGGCGCCGGGCTCCCCCACCAGCACGGCCGCGCCCCGGATCGCGCCCCTCACCGGCCTGGTCGAGCCCGCCGCCGCGGCAGCACGCTGCGCCGTGACGGTGAAGATCGGCAACACCCAGGAGGCGCACCCGCTCTCGGGGGTCGAGCAGGCCGACGTGGTCTACGAGGAGGTCGTCGACGGCGGCATCACCCGCCTCGCTGCGGTCTACCAGTCGGCAGCGCCCGGGCGCGTGGGTCCGGTCCGCTCGGTCCGGCCCACCGATCAGAGCATCGTGTGGCCGCTGCGCGGCGTGTTCGCGTTCTCGGGCGGCGCCCCCATCGAGGTGGCCTCGATCCAGGGTGCCCCGGTCACGCAGCTCGACGAGACGCGAGCGGGGCCGCTCATGTTCCGTGACCCGAGCCGCCAGGCGCCGCACAACCTGTACGCCGACGTCGCCCACATGTACGGGCGGTGCGCCGACCCGCCCCCCCGTCCGCTGTTCGCCTACCGCCGGCCGCACACGACGCCGGTCGGCACGCCCGTGTCGTCGGGCCGCGTGGGCTTCGCCTCGGGCTACGAGGTGACGTGGACCTGGGACGCCGGCACGGCGTCGTGGCAACGGTCGATCTTCGGCGGGCCCGAGGTCTCGGCCGCGGGCCGGCGCATCGCCGCGGCGAACGTGGTCGTCATGGCAGTGCCCTACGCCGGTGGGGCCAGCTCGGCCGACGCCGCGGGCATCCTCACCGGCCAGGGTCGCCTGACGGTGCTCACCGCCGGCAGGATCGTCTCGGGCACCTGGGTGCGCCCGGACAAATCTCGCGCCGCGCGCCTCCTCGACAGCCAGGGCCGACCCGTCACCCTCACGCCGGGCCGCACCTGGGTGGAGCTGCCCGACGTGGGGTACGCCGTCACCACCACGCCCTGACCGGCAGTGCGCGGTGGTCCGGGCGTGACGGTCAGACCACCTTGCGGAAGATCAGCTGCGTGGTCAGGTTCGCGTCGTCGGTGAAGACGTCGCCGGCCTCGTCGTCGACCACCTTCAGCCACTTCGCGTCACTGCTGAGCTTCTGCTGCGCGGCCTCGAGCGCGGCGATGTCGGCGTAGCCCGTGATCCACTCGACCGCGCCGTAGGGGCCCGTGACCGGGGTGCCGAACAAGGTGGTCTCGCCGGTGATCTTGGTGGCCATGGTCGCCAGCTTGATGCCGACCTCCATGGCCTTCGCCGCGTGGCCGCCCTTGGCGACCGAGGCCACCCCGACGGCGTAGGTGATCTGGCGGCTCAGGTCCGGGTCGCCACTCAGGATGGCGACGATGGCGTCGTCGGCACCACCGGTGAGGAACTTGGCGCCGGCGTCGGACGACTGCTGGAAGCCCGGGTCCACCCCGAGCTTGTCGAACGCGGCCTCGAGCGCGGTGAGGTCGGGCACCCAGGTGCTCCAGATGAGGGTGCCGACGTCCGGCGAGAGCGTGGACGTCCACAACTCGACGGGAAGCCCCGAGACCCGGGTGACCACCTCGGTGATCGAGCTCGCCA
>JADGOP010000209.1 GCA_017882935.1 Actinomycetota bacterium | reverse complement strand
GTGGGGACGACGGCGTCGGCCAGGCCGGCCTCGAGCGCCCGGTCGGCGGTGTGGGAGCGGTCGCCCACGGCGGCGCCGACGGTGGCCTCGGCCACGCGGGGCCCGGCGAAGCCGATGGTGGCGCCGGCCTCGACCCCGCGCACGTCGCACAGCCCGCCGTAGGAGGCCAGCACGCCGCCGGTGGTCGGCGACAGGTACACGCCGATGGACAGCAGGCCGGCATCGGCGTGGGCCTGCAGCGCGGCCGCGGTGCGCCCCAGCTGCAGCAGCGACACCATGCCCTCCTGCACGCGGGCGCCGCCCGAACGGGTGATGCACACCACCGGCAGCTTCAGGTCGATGGCGCGACGGAACGCCCGCACCACCTTCTCGCCGTGGACGACGCCCATCGAGCCACCGAGGAAGCCGAAGCGGTTCTCGATGACCACGTAGTGCTCGGTGCGGCCCGTGCGGACCGATTCGTGGGCCAGGTCGCCCTCGGCACCGGCACCTGCGGCGGGATCGGCCACGCCGCCCGCCTCCTCGATGGCGGCCAGCTTCGCTGCGTACCCGGGGAATGCCAGGGGGTCGGCCGAGCGCAACCCGGCGTCCCACTCCTCGAGCAACGGGTGCAGGAGCATCCGACCAGCGTTCCCGGCAGCGACGGGCCGTGTCGAATCGTGGCTGGCCAGGCCCTTTGCGGGCTGACACGATCGTCAGCCGGCACGGGTCAGCGGAGCCGGAGCGCGACCTCGTTGGCGAGCAGCCGGCCGGGCACGGTGAGCACGGCGTGGCCCCGTCCCTCGGCGTCGCGGCGGACCTCGACGAGCCCCGAGAACGGCCCGGCCAGGTCGGCGGGATCGAACGCCTCGACCGGCACGCCCCCGGCCGTGCGCAGGGCCAGCTGCAGGCCCTCGACCCGCCGCGCCGCGGGGTCGAGCTCCTCGGCGCCGGCCTCGACCGGCCGACCCACCTCGATGCCCGCGACGAAGCGGTCGGGGGTGCGCACGTTCCAGTACCGGCGGCCGTGGCGGTGGCCGTGAGCAGCGCAGCCGACGGCCAGGTACTCGCCCTCGGTCCAGTAGAGGCGGTTGTGGCGGCACTCGTGGCCCGGCTTCGCCCAGTTGGAGATCTCGTACCACTCGAACCCGGCCGCGCCGAGGCGCTCCGTGGCGAGCAGGTACTTGTCGGCCTGGTCGTCGTCGTCGGGGTGCCGCTCGGGTTGCGCGGCCAGCGGGGTGCCCGCCTCGACGGTGAGGCCGTAGGCGCTGACGTGGGCCGGCTCGAGGGCCAGCGCACGGGTGAGGGTCTCGTCCCACTGCGCGAACGTCTCCCCGGCTGCGCCGTAGATGAGGTCGACGTTGAAGGGCAGCCCCACGGCATGGGCGGCCTCGGCGGCGCGCTCGACGTTGGTGGGGTCGTGGGTGCGGCCGAGCGACGCCAGGACCGACGGGACCATCGACTGCACGCCGATGGACAGCCGGGTCACGCCCCCGTCGCGGAACGCCTGGAACAGCTCGCGCGACACGTCGTCGGGGTTGCACTCCACCGACACCTCGGCCCCTGCGGCCAGCGGCACCTCGGCGAGGACCGCCAGCAGCTGCGCGGCCGGGACCAGCGTGGGCGTGCCGCCTCCCACGAACACCGACGTGACCGGCGGGAGGCCCTCGGCCGAGTCACGCGCCTCGGCGACCTGTCGCCGGCAGGCGTCGAGGTAGCGGTCGACCAGGTGGCCCCGGTCGGTCCACGTGGCGAAGGCGCAGTAGTCGCAGCGATGCCGGCAGAACGGCACGTGGACGTAGACCCCGAACGGCTCGCCCATCCGCCCGTCCTCTTTGCAGGGTTGGTGCGACCTGCTCACGTCAACCCTGCAGAGAACGGGTCGGGGCGGGGGCGACGAGACCGGCGCGCAGCGCCGTGAGGAGGGCGCCCGCCACGACGGCCGCGGTGTCGGCGCGCAGCACCTGCACGCCGAGGCCCACCGCGGGCAGGGCGTGGCGCTCGTCGTCGGTCCAGCCGCCCTCGGGGCCGACCAGCACCGTGGGGGTGTGCAGCGTGAGCGGGGCGCCGCCCCGGTCGCCGCGCACGGCCCCGGGCAGGGCCGCCACACCGGCGAAGGCGGCCACGGGCGCCACCTCGGGCAGCCAGCAGCGCCGGCTCTGCATGGCCGCCTCGCGGGCCACCCGTTCGAGCCGGTCGCGGTTGGCAGCCGCCTTGCGGTCGTCCCAGCGCACCACCGAGCGGGCGGCGGTGAACGGCACGATGGTGTCGACCCCGAGCTCGGTGAGCTTCTGGGTGACCCACTCGGGGCGCTCCCCCTTCACCAGGGCGAAGGCGACCGTGACCGCCGGCTGCGGCCGGGCCACGAACGCCACCTCGTCGACGGGCTCGAGCTCGTCGCCGTGGCGGCAGCTGCGCCAGCCGCCGCGTCCGTCGGACACCGTGAGCGCGTCGCCGGCCCGCAGGCGCACCACGCGCTCGAAGTGGTGCCGGTCGTGGTCGTCGAGGCGGGGATGGTCGAGGTCGGCGACGAAGGCGTGCGGCCCGCCCGCGCCCGACGGGCCAGAGGGCTCGGACCGCGTCACGACCGCAGCTTGGAGCGGACCTTCGAGAAGAGCCCCGTCTCGGCAGGCGCGACCGGCTCCTCGCGCAGCTCGGCCAGCTGCCGCAGCAGCTCCTCTTGCTCGTGGTCGAGGTCGTCGGGGGTGGCGACGACGACGCGGACCACCAGGTCGCCGCGGCCGCGGCTCTGCACGTGGGGCACGCCCTTGCCGCGGAAGCGGAAGGTGCGACCCGTCTGGGTGCCGCGGGGCAGCACCAGCTCCTCGGTGCCGTCGAGCGTCTCGTAGTCGAGGTGGGCGCCGAGGGCCGCCTGGGTGAGCGGCACGGAGAGCTCCTCGAGCAGCTCGTCGCCGTGGCGCTCGAAGCGGTCGTGGGGGCGCACCCGGACGTGGACGTAGAGGTCGCCCTGGCCGCCGCCGCGGGGCCCGACCGCACCCAGGTTCGAGAGGCGCAAGGTGGAGCCGGTGTCGACGCCGGCCGGGATGTCGACGGTGTAGGTGTGGTCGCCGATCTGGCGCCCCTCCCCACCGCAGTCGTCGCACGGGCTCTCGATGACCTTGCCCCAGCCGCCGCACGTGCCGCACGGGCCGGTGGTGACCATCTGGCCGAGCAGGGACTGGCGCACCCGCCGCACCTGCCCGACGCCGCCGCACTCGCCGCAGGTGCTGCTGGACGTGCCCGGCTTCGCGCCCGTGGCCTCGCACGTGACGCACGCCGTGGCGGTGCGGACCATGACTGGTGCCTCGGCACCGAACACGGCCTGCTCGAAGTCGATCTCGACGGTGACCTCGAGGTCGGCACCCGGGGGTGGGCCCACGGGACCGCGACCGAAGCCACCGCCCCCGCCGCCACCGCCACCGAAGAAGGCGTCGAACAGGTCGCCGAGCCCACCGCCACCGCCGCTGAAGCCGAACGGGTCGCCGCCGCCCATGCCACCGGCTGCGCCTTCGGGCCCGAATCGGTCGTAGCGGGCGCGCTTGTCGGGGTCGCTCAGCACCTCGTAGGCGAGCGCGACCTCCTTGAAGTGGGCCTCGGCCTGGGGGTCCTCGGGGTTGGCGTCGGGGTGCAACTCGCGGGCCTTGCGGCGGTAGGCCTTCTTGAGGTCATCGGCGTTGACGTCGCGCCCGACCTCGAGCAGCTCGTAGTAGTCGGTGGGCACGATCAGCCTTCGGTGAGACGACGTCCGAGGCGCTGGCTGACCACAGCCACCGCCGCCAGTGCTTGCGGGTAGTTCATGCGGGTGGGGCCGAGCACGCCGATGGAGCCCGCCGGCTCACCGTCGACCAGGTAGGGAGCGACGACGAGGGAGCAGTCGGCCAGCGGGCCCACCCCCGTCTCGCTGCCGATGGCCACCTGCAGGCCCCGGTCGAGCACGTCGCGGATGAGGCTGACCACCACCAGCTGCTGCTCGAGGATGGTGAGGACCTGGCGGACGGTGTCGACCGCGTCGAACGCCGAGGCCATGCGGGCCGTGCCGCCCACGTAGACCTGCTCGGGGTCGGCCTCGGGGTGGCTCGCCCAGGCCCGCTTCACCGCGACCAGGACCTGGTCGACGGCCGGGCCGCCCGACGGGGCGACCGTGCCGAGTGCCGCCAGCGTGGAGCCGATGAGGTTCGCCGAGAGGTGGGCCGCGGCGTCGGCCAGCTCGACCTCGGTGGCGGGCGCGGCCAGTTCGACGGTGCGCTTCTCGACGACGCCGTTGGCGAGCACGACCACGAGCAGCGCCACAGACGGTGCCAGGCCCACGAGGTGCGCCGAGCGGACCTCGGCCGCCTCGGGCGCGGGGGCCACCACGACCGCGGCGTAGTGCGTGAGGTCGGACAGCAGGCGGGTGGTGTCGAGCAGCATCTGCTCGAGGGCGCCGTGGGTGGTGTCGAAGAAGGCCCGGACCTGGTGGGCCGAGGACTTGTCGAGCCGGGCGGGGCCCGTGAGCTCGTCGACGAAGAAGCGGTAGCCCTTGTCGGTGGGCACCCGGCCGGCGCTGGTGTGCGGCTGGCGGAGGTAGCCCTCCTGCTCGAGCAGGGCCATGTCGTTGCGGACCGTGGCCGACGACACCTCGACGCCGGGCGACTGCGCGACGTGGCCGGACCCGACGGGCTGCGCGGTGTGGATGTACTCCTCCACGACGGCCCGGAGGATGGAGGCCTTGCGCTCGTCGAGCATGGCGGACTCGAGGGGATCGGGGACACGGCTGGCACTCGATGATACCGAGTGCCAGCCGTTCGGCCCCTCATCCTCCCACCTGCCCCCTACCTTCGCTTCGGGGCCGCACGCGGTGGGGGTGTCCACGCTGGTCGACCGCGCGGCCCCCGAGCCCAACTCCCCCTGCTTGCTGGGTCGGGCGATCGCATCGGCTCCGGGCGGCTGCGCCGCGACCGCCTAGGCGCTCGCCCTCCTCGTCGCCTCGAGGCGGGCCAGGGCCTCCTCGCGCTCCACGGCGTGGTCGACGATCGGCGCGGGGTAGGCGTCGCCGGCGAAGAGGGGCTGCTCCCAGGGCTGGTGGACGCCGGCACCGGCCACCCCGCGCAGCTCCGGCACCCAGCGCCGCACGTACTCGCCGTCGGGATCGAACCGCAGGCCCTGGCTCACCGGGTTGAAGATGCGGAAGTAGGGCGCGGCGTCGGTCCCCGTACCCGCCACCCACTGCCAGCCGTGCTGGTTCGAGGCGAGGTCACCGTCGACCAGCTGCTCGAGGAACCACGAGGCCCCCCGCTGC
>JADGOP010000208.1 GCA_017882935.1 Actinomycetota bacterium | reverse complement strand
CTGAGCCGGTACACGTGGAAGGCGACACCATGGTGGTCGGTGAGCGTCGCATCTCGATGCTCGCCGAACCCCAGGCGAGCTTGCTGCCGTGGGGCGCCCTCGGCGTGGACGTCGTGATCGAGTCGACCGGGAGGAACACCAGCCGCCAGAAGGCAGCCGCCCATCTCGAGGCGGGAGCCACGCGCGTGGTGATCTCCGCACCCGCCAAGGACCCCGACGCCACACTCGTCCTCGGCGTGAACGAGGACCAGTTCGACCCGGCCACCGACTTCGTCATCTCGAACGCCTCCTGCACCACCAACTGCCTCGCCGTCCTGGCCAAGGTGCTCGACGACGCCTTCGGCATCGACGAGGGATTCATGACCACCGTGCACGCGTACACGGGCGACCAGCGGCTCGTGGATACGCTCCACAAGGATGCCCGGAGGTCGCGGGCCGCCGGGATCAATATCGTGCCGACCACGACCGGTGCAGCCCGGGCCACCGGTGTCGTACTCCCGAGTGTGGCGGGGAGTCTCGACGGACTTGCGCTCCGGGTGCCGGTGCCCGACGCGTCGATCACCGATCTCGTGGCCAACGTGCGTGCCACACCCAGCACCGCCGAGATCAAGGACGCCTACCGTGCCGCCGCCGGTTCGGGACGCCTCGCCGGATTCATCGAGTATTCGGAGGAGCCACTGGTCTCCTCCGACATCATCGGTTCGGCGGCCTCGTGCATCTTCGACTCGGAGCTCACCATGGCCCACGGGCACCTCGTGAAGGTGCTCGGCTGGTACGACAACGAGTCGGGCTACGCGGCCCGGCTCGCCGACCTCGCCGCCATCGTCGGCGCCGCTCCCGGCGGCTGACGGGGACGGGTGCGATCATGTTTCAGGTTCGCATCCATGGGCGCGGCGGGCAGGGTGTGGTGACCGCCGCGGAGATCCTGTCCGTGGCCGCGTTCTCCGAGGGGCGCCACGCGCAGGCATTCCCGAGCTTCGGATCGGAGCGCATGGGTGCCCCGGTGGTGTCCTTCTGCCGGATGGACGATCGCCCGATCCGGACGCGAGAGCCGGTGATGGAGGCCGACGCCATCATCGTCCAGGACGTCACGCTCATCCACCAGGTCGATCTCTTCGCCGGACTCTCGCCGGAGGGCTATGTCCTGGTCAACACTTCCCGAAGCTTCGACGAGCTCGGGCTCGGCGATCTCTTCGGTCAATTCCACCGTGATCACCTGGTCACGTGCCCGGCGTCCGAGCTCGCCCTCGAGCAGCTCGGTCGTCCCCTGCCGAACGCCGCACTGCTCGGTGCCTTCGCGGCCCTGACCCGCGAGATCACCCTCGACGCCCTCGACACGGCGGTCCGCGATCGGTTCGCGGGCGCACTCGGTGAGCGAAACGTCGCCGCCGCCACCGCCGCGTACCGGTTCGTCAAGCTTGCAGAGGAGCAGGTTCGTGCTGCGACAGATTGAAGGCTCCCGTGCCGTCGCCGAGACGGTCGCCCACTGCCGGCCCGAGGTCGTCTGCGCGTATCCCATCTCACCCCAGACCCACATCATCGAGGCGGTCGGGGCGATGGTGAAGGCCGGCACGCTCTCGCCGTGTGAGTTCGTCAACGTCGAGTCCGAGTTCGCGGCGATGTCCGTCGCCATCGGCGCTTCGGCGGCAGGTGCACGCTCCTATACCGCCACCTCCAGCCAAGGGCTGCTCTTCATGATCGAGGCGGTCTACAACGCGGCGGGACTCGGCCTTCCCATCGTCATGACGCTGGCGAACCGGGCGATCGGGGCTCCGATCAACATCTGGAACGACCACAGTGACGCCATGGCCGTCCGGGACTCGGGGTGGGTCCAGCTCTTCGCCGAGACCAACCAGGAGGCCGCCGACCTCCACGTCCAGGCCTTCCGCCTGGCCGAGGAGTTGTCGGTCCCGGTCATGGTGTGCATGGACGGCTTCATCCTCACCCATGCGTTCGAAGGCCTCGACGTGCCGGAACAGTCCGACGTCGACGCCTTCCTCCCTCCCTACGAGCCCCGTCAGGTGCTCGATCCCGACGATCCGGTCTCGATCGGCGCCATGGTCGGCCCCGAGGCGTTCGAGGAGGTCCGCTATCTGGCCCACCTCCGCCAGCTCGACGCGCTGGCGCGGATCCCGACCCTCGCCGCTGAGTTCTCCGAGGCGTTCGGGCGCCAGAGCGGCGGATTGGTCAGCCCCTACCGGACCGAGGACGCGGAGACCATCGTCGTCGCACTCGGATCGGTGCTGGGGACCATCAAGGATGCGGTCGATGTACGCAGAGATGCCGGTGACCGGGTGGGCGTTGTCGGGATCACCTCGTTCCGTCCGTTTCCCCGTGACGCGGTGCGCGAGGCACTCTCCGGTGCCCGCCGGATCGTCGTCGTGGAGAAGGCCTTCAGCATCGGCTTCGGCGGCGTGCTCTCCACCGATGTGGCCATGGCGACCCACGACGCGGACTGCTCGCTGCGTACGGTGGTGGCCGGCCTCGGCGGTCGTGCCATCACCCGGCGCTCGCTCGAGGAGTTGCTCGCCGCCGCCTCCCGGGACGAGCTCGACACGCTCACCTTCCTCGATCTGGACCACGGGATCATCGAGCGCGAGCGGGCCCGCATGACCGCCACGAGACGGTCCGGCCCTTCGGCGGAGAACATCCTTCGCGACCTCGGGACCGTGGCGTCCCGGATCGGCTGAGGAGGAACCGTGACAGCGCAGCCCGTCCGCTTCTACCAAGTAGGCAGCTTCGCCGTCGGGAACCGTCTCCTCCCTGACGACGATCGGACCGTCCAGTCCGACCCGACGCGATCCAACTCCCTCGACTCGGGGCACCGTGCCTGCCAGGGATGCGGCGAGGCCCTGGGTGCCCGCTACGCCATCGACGCGGCAATGCGGGCGAGCCAGGGTCAGCTCGTGGCGGTCAACGCCACGGGGTGCCTCGAGGTGTTCTCCACCCCCTACCCGGAGACCTCATGGCGGATCCCCTGGCTCCACTCCGTATTCGGGAACGCTCCCGCCGTGGCCACCGGGGTCGCCGCGGCCATGAAGGTGAAGGGAAGGAGCGACGTGCGGGTGATCGGCCAAGCCGGGGACGGCGGGACGGTCGACATCGGCTTCGGGTGCCTGTCGGGAATGTTCGAACGGAACGACGACGTGCTCTTCATCTGCTACGACAACGAGGCGTACATGAACACGGGCGTCCAGCGCTCCGGCGCCACCCCACCGGCGGCCCGTACGGCGACGACCGAGGCGGTCGGCCCGGAGCCGGGCAACACCTTCGGCCAGGGGAAGGACCTCCCCCGCCTGGCCATGGCCCATGACATCCCCTACGTCGCCACCGCCACGGTCGCCGATCTACGCGACCTGGAGGCGAAGGTGGAACGGGCCATGGGGCAGCGGGGCGCCCGCTACCTCCACATCCTGGTGCCGTGCCCCCTGGGCTGGGGCTCGGCCCCCGGCGACACCATCAAGGTGGCACGTCTGGCCAAGGAGACCGGGCTCTTCCCGGTCTTCGAAGCCGAGAACGGCACCGTCACCACCGTGTCGCCCATCCGCCACCGGACCCCCGTCGAGGCGTACCTGTCGATCCAGCGCCGCTACGCCCACCTCTTCGGCGAGAACCCCCGTCCCGATATCGTGGCCCGCATCCAGGCCATCGCCGACCGGAACATCGCCACCTACGGCCTGCTCGTCGACGACGAATCCGACAACCACGATCCGAAGGATCCGGAGGGGGTGACGGCGTGATGGAGCGCCCGTTCGCCATCACGCTGGATGTCGGCTCGAGCCACGCCAACCGGACCGGTTCGTGGCGTGTCGAGCGGCCGATCTACGTCGACCGGCTCCCGCCGTGCAACGATGCCTGCCCGGCAGGCGAGAACATCCAGGAGTGGCTCTACCAGGCCGAGCCTGGGGACTACGAGAAGGCATGGCGCCAACTCGTCGAGGACAACCCGTTCCCGGCGGTGATGGGGCGCATCTGCTTCCACCCGTGCGAGACGGCGTGCAACCGCGCCCAGCTCGACGAGGCGGTCGGGATCAACGCCGTCGAGCGGTTCCTCGGCGACCTGGCCATCGAGCGCGGGTGGTTGCTGCCGTCGGCGGGGATCGACAGCGGGAAGCGGGTCCTCGTCATCGGGGCCGGCCCCGCCGGACTGAGCGCCACCTACCACCTGCGCCGTCTCGGTCATCACGTCCGCCTGGTCGACTCGGCGCCCATGCTCGGCGGCATGATGCGCTACGGCATCCCCGCCTACCGGCTCCCTCGTGCCGTCCTGGATGCCGAGATCGCACGCATCGTCGCCCTCGGGGTCGACGTCGAGCTCGGCCATACCGTCCAGGACATCGAAGGTGAGCGCCGCGACGGCGGCTTCGACGCCGTCTTCCTCGCCGTCGGCGCCCAGCTCGGTCGCCGGGTGGAGATCCCGGCCGGCGATTCGTCCCGCGTCATCGACGCGGTCTCGCTCCTCCACCAGGTGGCTGCCGGCGATCCGCCTCGACTAGGTCGCCGGGTCGTCGTCTACGGTGGCGGGGACACCGCCCTCGACGCCGCCCGGACGGCGCACCGCCTCGGCGCCACCGACGCCGTCGTCGTCTACCGCCGCAACCGCGAGCACATGCCCGCCCATGAGGACGAGTTCGAAGAGGCGCTGGTCGAGGGCGTGACGATGCGCTGGCTCTCCACGGTGAGCCGCTTCGACGGCGACCGGCTCGTGCTGGAGAAGATGCGCCTCGACGATGAGGGGTATCCCGAGCCGACCGGCGAGCTCGAAGAACTCGACGCCGACTCCCTGGTGCTCGCGCTCGGCCAGGACACCGATCTGTCGCTCCTCGACCAGGCACCCGACGTGGCAGTGGATGACGGCGTCGTGGAGGTGCTCCCGACCATGATGACGGGCGAGAGCGGCATCTTCGCCGGCGGCGACGCGGTGCCGTCGGAGCGGACGGCCACGGTGGCCATCGGCCACGGGAAGCGCGCCGCGCGCGGCATCGACGCATTCGTCTCCGACCGGGCACCGGCCGATGTCCGTCGGCACGAGCTCGCCACGTTCGACCGCGTGAACACCTGGTACTACTCGGACGCCCCACGGACCAGGCGTCCCGAGCTCGAGCAGGCCCGGCGCCAGAGCACCTTCGACGAGGTCATCGGGGGGCTGACCGAGGAGAATGCGCTCTTCGAGGCCCGTCGCTGCCTCTCGTGCGGCAACTGCTTCGAGTGCGACAACTGCTTCGGCGTCTGCCCGGACAACGCGGTCATCAAGCTCGG
>JADGOP010000207.1 GCA_017882935.1 Actinomycetota bacterium | reverse complement strand
ACCTCGAAGGTGCGGGCCGCGAGCTCGATCAGGAGCGGGACTCCCCCGGCGAGGGCGCACGACGTGCGCAACCGCTCGATCATGACGGGATCGAGCGCGACGTCGTCGAGCCCGCCGCGCTGCACCATGAGCTCCAGCGCCGTGCCCTCGAACCCCTGCCCGGTAGCGGGGAGCGGGAGCGGGCCGATCGGGACCATCCGCTCCACGCCGATGCCGAGCGCGACCCGCGAGGTCACCACGATGCGCAGCCGGGGGATGCGGTCGATGAGCTGCAGCGCGAGGTGTCCCACCTCGGCCGTGAAGCGCTCGACGCCGTCGAGCACGAGCAGTGTGGGCTCGGCGCCGATCGCCGCGGTGATGACGCCGAGCGGCGAGCCGGCGTCGTCCGTGAAGAGGCCCAGCGCCCCGGCGACGTGTTGGCTCACGCGGGTCGGGTCGGCGGTGGCAGCCATCGAGGCCCGCAGGACGCGGAGCCCGGCGCGTCGCCGGCGATGGGCGAACTCGTCCACGAGGCGGGTCTTCCCCATGCCGCCGAGCCCGACGACGGTCACGACCCGATCGCGGTCGACCGCCCGCGCGAGGTGCGCCAGCTCCGCTTCGCGACCGACGAACGAGGTCGGCTCGGTGTGGTCGGTCGCCCCCGAGGACAGCTGCGCCAGCGCGGGATCGTGCTGGAGCACCGCGATCTGGAGCCGTCGGAGCTCGGGGCCGGGCTCGAGGCCCAGCT
Source organism: Actinomycetota bacterium (assembly GCA_017882935.1). Classification (GTDB taxonomy): domain Bacteria; phylum Actinomycetota; class Acidimicrobiia; order Acidimicrobiales; family Iamiaceae; genus JADGOP01. The sequence goes on along the minus strand of JADGOP010000207.1, from coordinate 4,534 downwards.
CCTCGCGGAGGTGGCCCCGGGCCTCGTCATAGGCGCGGAGCGCGTCGGCCTGGCGGCCGCTCCGGTAGAGCCCGGTCATGAGGTGCGCCCAACGCTGCTCGCGGAGCGGCTGAGCCGACGCCAGGTCCTGCAGGGCGGCGATCGCCCCGTCGACGCGGCCCGAGCGCAGCACCAGCTCGGACCAGGTCTCCTCGAGGTTGCGGTGACGCTCCTCGAGGGCCGTGGCCCGGGCCGCCAGCCACCCCTCGTCGGCCTGGTCGCCCCACGGACGTCCGGTCCACGTGCCGAAGGCCGCCTCGGCGGAGCTCAGCGCGACCAACGGGTCGTCGGAGCGCCTCGCCACCTCGGCGGCGGCCTCGTACCGGTCGAGGTCGGTCTCACCGGGTGCGAGCCGATAGCCGTCGAGGGTCGTGACGATCAGGCGTGACGAGGCGGCGTCGGCGAGGCCCGGCTCGAGGGCCCGCCGCAACCGCCCCGCAAGGACCTGCACCCCCTTCACCGCGGTCCGCGGCGCGTCGCCCGGCCACAGCCGGTCGACGATGACGTCGGTCGACACGGCAACGTCGCGGTCGGCCAGGAGGATGCCCAGGAGCGAGCGCAACTGTCCCGGGAGCGCGACGTCGTCGCCGTCGACCTCGGCGCGAACGCCTCCCAGCACCGTGAACGTGCACGAGTTGTGGGCCACCCCCCGGGAGATCACTCAGGCGATGCCGCCGTAGGTGGGCGTGGGCTCGTCGCCCCGTGGACCGGCGGGCGCCTCCTCGACGGCTGCGGCGAGGTCGGCGAGGAACTCGTCGGAGACCCGGAGGTGGTACGGCGAGAGCATGAGGTGGAGGCCACCCTGCTGGCGGTCGAGGTGCCAGCCGCGTGCGGCCATGCCGTCGCCGATGGCGCCGATCGAGCCGTCGTCGGCCGTGAACTCGAACAGCGAGAGGTCGGGCGGGTGCGTGATGCGAAGGCGCGGTTGGGCCTCGATGCCGGCCCGGAAGCGCCGGGTGGCGTCCCGCACCTGACCGGCGAGGCGCAGGTAGCCGTCGGCACCGAGGTGGCGCACCGCGTACCAGGCGCCGGCGATGGGCGGCGCGGGGCGCGTTCCGGCGGTGGTTCCCGACGCGTAGAGCCCGCCGGGCCAGGTGTCGTACCAGAAGTGCTGGTACTTGAGCAGTGCCCGGTCGCGGTACAGGATCACCGAGGCGCCCTTGAACGTGTAGCCGTACTTGTGGATGTCGGCCGACAGCGAGGTCACGCCCGGCACGCGCAGGTCCCAGGGTGGCACCGGCTCGCCGAGCCGCTCCCACCACGGCAGCAGCCAGCCGCCGAGGCAGGCGTCGACGTGGCACAGCACGCCGCGCTCGGCGGCGAGTGCGGCCACCGCGGTGACCTCGTCGATCACGCCGTACGGGTAGTTGGGCGCCGACGCCACCACGAGGCCGGTGCGGTCGTCGACGGCCTCGGCGAGCGCATCGAGGTCGACGCGGCCGTCGGCGCCCACGGGCACGAGCACGTGCTCGACGTCGAGGTAGTGCGCCGCCTTGGCGAAGGCCGGGTGCGCGGTGATGGGCGTGACGAGCCGGGGCTCGGCGATGCCGCGCTCCGCGCGCGCCTGGTCGCGCGCCGTCTGCACCGCCACGAAGATGCTCTCGGTCCCGCCGGACGTGATGGCTCCGGCGTCGGCCGGTGCGCCGAACAGGTCGGCGGCCATGGCCACGAGCTCGAGCTCGATGCGCAGCAGGCTCGGGTAGGCGAAGGGGTTCAGCGCGTTGTCGTGCTGGTACGAGCGGGCGACGGCCTCGAGCAGCCGCTCGTGCTCGTGGTCGCCGCTGTTGTAGACGAGGCTGAACGCGCGGCCCTCGCGCCACCCCAGGTCGTCGGCACGAGACGTGCCCAGCTCGGCCAGCAGCTCGTCGGGTGCCGTGCCGTGGGCAGGGAAGGCGATCGGCGGGGAGTCGGCCATGGCGGCACAGTAGGCCGCGGTCAGCGTGCGGCGGCGGCCACCTCGCGCACGAAGTGGTCGAACAGGCGCTGCTGCACGGGGTCGTCGGCCGAGCTGTCCTCGGGGTGCCACTGCACCGCGACGAGCCACGAGGCGTCGGGGTCCTCGACCGCTTCGACGATGCCGTCGGCCGTGCGGCCCGTCACGACGAGCCCCTTGCCCAGCGCGCCGATGGCCTGGTGGTGGTGGCAGTTGCCGACCACCTCGACGGCATCGAACGCGGCGGCGACCCTGGAGCCCGGCGTGAGCGCGATGGTGTTCGGCTTCCCACCGCCGCCGTTGGGGATGCCGTGCGCGCCTTCGCCGACGTCGTCGGGGACGTTCTGGAGGAGGGTGCCGCCCCGCAGCACGTTGAGCATCTGGGCACCGCGACAGATGCCGAGCACCGGCATGTCGGCGTCGATGGCCGCCTGCAGCAGGGCCAGCTCCCACTCGTCGGTGTCGGGCTCGCACCCGTAGGTGGCCGGGTGCGGCGCCTCGCCGTAGCGCGCCGGGTCGACGTCGACGCCCCCCGTCACCATCAGCCCGTCGAAGCCCTCGAGCAGACCGGCGACGTCGAGCTCGGCCGGGGGCTGTGAGGCGAGGACTGCGCCGACCGCGCCGGCTCGGTGCAGCGAGTCGACGTAGTAGGTGGGCAACACCACGGCCGGCTCGAGCCAGTTGCTGATGCGACCGATCGGCAACCGCCGCGAGGTGACGGCGATGAGGGGGCGACGCAGAGCCATGTCAGATCCGCTCGAAGTTGCGCCGCAGCTCCCAGTCGGTGACGGCACGGTTGAAGGCGAGCCACTCCTGGCGGGCGGTGTTGAGCAGGTGGTGGTGCACGTCGTCGCCGAAGGCCTCGCGGGCGATGGTGCTGTCGTCGAACAGCTGGATGGCCTCGGGCAGGGTCGACGGCAGGTGCTCGACGTCGGCCGTGTAGCCGTTGCCCACCAGCGGCGGGGGCGGCTCGATGCCGTGCTCGATGCCGTGCAGGCCGGCGGCGATGAGCGCGGCATAGGCGATGTACGGGTTGACGTCGGCCCCCGGGATGCGGGACTCCACCCGGAACGCCGGTCCGCGACCCACCAGGCGGAAGCCGCAGGTGCGGTTGTCGAGCCCGTAGGCCACGGCCGTCGGCGCCCACGAGTCGGGCTGGTAGCGCTTGTAGGAGTTCACGAACGGGGCGAAGCACCACGACAGCTCGCGCGCCGACGCGAGCAGCCCGCCGAGGAAGTGGCGGAACACGGTCGATTGGCCGTCGGCGGCGTTGGGGTCGTGGAAGGCGGCCTCGCCGGTGGCCAGGTCGGTGAGGCTCACGTGGAGGTGGCACGACGACCCCACCTCGTCCATGGAGTACTTGGCCATGAAGGTGACCGAGCGGCCCTCGTCGGCGGCGATCTCCTTCACCCCGTTCTTGTAGATGGCGTGGCGGTCGGCCATCTCGAGCGCCTCGGCGTAGACCAGGTTGATCTCGTGCTGCCCCCGGCCCGCCTCGCCCTTCGAGAACTCCACCGGGATGCCCGCGTCGTCCATGCCGTTGCGGATGCGCCGGATGAGGTACTCCTCGCGCGACGTCTGGAGGATGTGGTAGTCCTCGATCCAGTCGGAGTGCGGGTGGAACTCGCGGTAGCCGTTCCCCGCCAGCTCCTCGAAGGTGTCGCGGAAGAGGAAGAACTCGAGCTCGGCGCCGATGTGCGGACGGAAGCCCAGGGCCTCGGCCCGCGCCACCTGGTCGCGGAGCACCTGGCGCGGCGACACGGCCACCGGCTGCCGGCCGTGCTCGTCGACGACGTCGCACAGCACGATGGCCGTGCGCTCGATCCAGGGCACCGGCCGCAGCGTCGAGAGGTCGGGGATGCAGCTCACGTCGCCGTAGCCCTGGTCCCAGTTGGCGAACCGGTAGCCCGGGAGCGGGTTCATGTCGACGTCGACGGCCAGCAGGTAGTTGCAGACCTCGATGCTGCTCGAGAGCACGTGGTCGACGAAGTAGGTGCCCGTGACGCGCTTGCCCACGAGCCGGCCCTGCATGTCGGGGAACGTCACCAGCACCGTGTCGATGGCGCCGGCGGCCACCTGGGCGCGCAGCTCGTCGGGCGTCAGCCGCCCCCTGGAGCTCGCCTTCGAGGCGCTCATTCGGGCGTCACGTAGGCGGCCGTGATGCCGCCGTCGATGATGAGGGACTGGCCGGTCATGTACGAGGAGTCGTCGGACGCCAGGAACAGCGCCCCCTTGGCCATCTCCTCGGCCTGACCGAAGCGCCCCATGGGGATGTGCACGAGACGGCGCTGCCGCTTCGCCTCGTCGGAGAGGAACTTCTCGAGCAGCGGCGTGAGCACCGGCCCGGGGCACAGCGCGTTGACCCGCACGCCCTGCCGGGCGTAGATGACCGCCAGCTCCCGGGTCATGGCCATGACCGCGCCCTTCGAGGTGGTATAGGCGAGCTGCGGCGTGGCCGCACCCATGAAGGCCACGAACGAGGCCACGTTGATGATCGAGCCGTTGCCCGACGACACCAGCGCGGGGAGGGCCGCACGGGCGAAGAGCCACACGCCGCGCACG
>JADGOP010000206.1 GCA_017882935.1 Actinomycetota bacterium | reverse complement strand
GGCGTTCATGGACTCGGTCCGGTCGCTCAAGGGCGCGCAGGGCGGTCTGCTCGTGCCGGGCGCGTCGGCCAACACCAGTCCCTCCAACCCCACGGACCTCTACATGGGCGAGACCCTGCAGCTGGTGAAGTACGACGCCGCGGCGAAGCACTTCAACAACCTCGACGGGGTGAGCAACTTCGAGGGCCAGACCGTCAAGCTGACGCCTCCCGACCTCATCAACCAGTAGCCGCCGTCAACCGGTAGCCGCCCAGCGCGTCCTCAGGCGTGCTGCGCCAGTTGGCGCAGCACGTACTGCAGGATGCCGCCGTGGCGGAAGTAGTCGGCCTCCTTGGGGGTGTCGATGCGGAGCACGACGCGGAGCTCGCGGCCGTCGGCGCGGACGGTGAGCGTGCGGGGGAGCGGCGCGCCCTCGGACAGGCCGGCCAGCCCGACGACGTCGAACGACTCCGTGCCCTCGAGGTCCAGCGACGCCACCGACTCGCCTGTCTCGAACTGCAGCGGCAGCACGCCCATGCCGATGAGGTTCGACCGGTGGATGCGCTCGAAGCTCTCGGCCAGCACGGCGCGGACGCCGAGCAGCGCGGTGCCCTTCGCCGCCCAGTCGCGCGACGAGCCGGAGCCGTACTCCTTGCCCGCGAGGATGACGAGCGGGACGCCCTCGGACGCGTAGCGGACCGACGCGTCGAAGATGCTGAGCTCGTCGCCACTCGGCTGGTGCCGGGTGACGCCGCCCTCGGTGCCGGGTGCGAGCTGGTTGCGCAGCCGGATGTTGGCGAACGTGCCGCGGATCATGATCTCGTGGTTGCCGCGCCGTGACCCGTAGGAGTTGAAGTCGGCCGGCTCCACCCCGTGCTCGCGCAGCCAGCGTCCCGCGGGGCCGTCGGCCTTGATGGAGCCGGCGGGAGAGATGTGGTCGGTGGTGACGCTGTCGCCGAGCTTCGCGAGGCAGCGGGCCCCCACGACGTCGGTGAGCGGCGCGGGTTCGGCCGGCATGCCGTCGAAGTACGGGGGCCGGTGCACGTAGGTGGAGCTGTCGTCCCACTCGTAGCGGCGACCGGTGGGCACGTCGAGGCTGTTCCAACGGTCGTCGCCGTCGAACACCTCGCCGTACGCGGCGCGGAACATGTCGGACCGCACCGCGTCGCGGACCGCGTCGGCGACCTCGGTGGGGCTCGGCCAGAGGTCGGCCAGGAACACCGGGGTGCCGTCGGACCCGGTGCCGAGGGGCTCGGCCAGCAGGTCGGCCTGCATGGTACCGGCCAGCGCGTAGGCCACCACGAGCGGCGGTGAGGCGAGGTAGTTCATGCGGACGTCGGGGTTGATGCGTCCCTCGAAGTTGCGGTTGCCCGAGAGCACCGACACCAGGGCCAGGCGGTCGCTCACCGCCGCGATGGCCGGGTCGACGGGTCCCGAGTTACCGATGCACGTGGTGCAGCCGTAGCCGACCAGGTGGAACCCGAGCTCCTCGAGGTAGGGGAGCAGCCCGGCCCGTTCGTAGTAGTCGATGACCACCCGGGAGCCGGGCGCGAGCGAGGTCTTGACCCAGGGCGCGACGGTCAGGCCGCGCTCGACCGCCTTCTTGGCCAGCAGGCCGGCCGCGAGCATCACCGAGGGGTTGGAGGTGTTGGTGCAGCTGGTGATCGCCGCGATGACCACGTGGCCGTGGTCGATCTCGGTCCACGTGCCGTCGACGAGGTCGACCTCGATCGGCTCGTGGTCGGGGACCGCCGGATCGGGGTAGGCCTCGGTGCCGTTGACGGGCGCCGCGTCGGTGTCGGCGGTGGGGCCGTGCGCGGCCGGGGGGTCGCTGGCGGGGAACGACTCCGCGGAGGCCTCGTCGAGCCCGCCGTCGGTCGGCCGGCGCGAGTGACCGGGGAGCGGGACCGACACGGCCCCGGGCAGCAGGGTGGCGAGCGAGGAGGCGAACCGGCGGGGCGCGTCGCGCAGCGCCAGGCGGTCCTGGGGACGGGCGGGGCCCGCCAGGCTGGGCTCGATGGTGGACAGGTCGAGGTGGAGGCGCTCGGAGAAGACCGGCTCGCCTTCGGCCTCGTGCCACAGCCCCTGCTCCTTGGCGTACGCCTCGACGAGCGCGACCTGCTCCGGGGGGCGACCGGTGAGCTGCAGGTAGCGGAGCGTCTCGTCGTCGATCGGGAAGATGGTGATGGTGGAGCCGTACTCGGGCGACATGTTGCCGATCGTCGCCCGGTTCTCGAGCGGCACGTTGGCCACGCCCGGTCCGTAGAGCTCCACGAACTTGCCCACCACCCCGTGGCTCCGCAGCAACTCGGCGATGGTGAGCACGAGGTCGGTGGCGGTGGTGCCCTCGGGCAGCTCGCCGTCGAGGCGGAGGCCGACGACCCTCGGGACGAGCATCGAGATGGGCTGGCCCAGCATCGCCGCCTCGGCTTCGATGCCGCCGACGCCCCAGCCGACCACGCCCAACCCGTTGACCATGGGCGTGTGCGAGTCGGTGCCCACCAGCGTGTCGGGGTAGGCGGACCCGTCGTCGGCGGTGAACACCACCCGCGCGAGGTACTCGAGGTTGACCTGGTGGCAGATGCCGGTGTCGGGCGGCACCACGCGGAACCCGTCGAAGGCGCCCTGGCCCCACCGCAGGAACCGGTAGCGCTCCTGGTTCCGCTGGAACTCGAGCTCGGCGTTGAACGCGAACGCGTCGGGGGTGCCGAAGCGGTCGACGATGACGGAGTGGTCGATCACCAGCTCGGCGGGCACCAGGGGGTTGACCGACGCGGGGTCGCCACCCAGCTGCTCCATGGCGTCCCGCATGGCGGCGAGGTCGACGACGGCGGGCACGCCGGTGAAGTCCTGCATGAGGATGCGTGCCGGCGCGAACGCGATCTCGCGGTCGGGCTCGGCTGTGGCGTCCCAGTTCGCGAGCCCGGTGACGTCGTCGGCTGTCACGGAGATGCCGTCTTCGTTGCGGAGCAGGTTCTCGAGGAGGATCTTGAGCGAGAACGGGAGCCGGCTCACGTCGCCGACCCCGTCGAGGGCGTCGAGTGCGTGGATGGTGTGCCGGCCGCCGCCGACGACCAAGGGGCGGCGGCTCCCGAAGGTGTTGGCGGACATGGCCTCTCCTCTCGTGGCGAACCCCTCGGCCGACCCTATCGACGGGTCGGGCGGTGGGCACCGGCCCAGGCGTGGCGCACCGCCGGCGCGGGCCGGCCCGAGGGGTGGCACGGCTACGATCGGCGGTCCGATCCCGTCCCGGAGGCGTCCGTGGTTGCGTTCCTGACCGACGACTGGTTCGCACGTGTGGCCACGTGCCCCAACGAGTGGCTCGCCTCGGTGCCCGACATCGTGGTGCAGGTCGACGTCGCCGGATCGCCCACCGGGGCCCGGCCGTGGCACCTGGCCGTCGTCGGGGGTGCGGTGGGGAGCTGCGCCGCCGGTCCCGCCGACGCCGCCGAGCTGTCGCTCACGCTGCCGTGGACCGACGCGGTGGCGGTGGCCCGGGGGGAGCTCGACGTGAACGCGGCCTACATGCAGGGGCGCCTCAAGACCGACGGCCCCACCGGTCCTCTCCTCGCGCTCCTCGCGGGGATGCGGAGCCCCGACGGCAGCGCCGCCCGGGAACAGCTCGCCGCCGACACCGAGTTCTGACCCCCATGGCCGGCTCGGCCGACCACCACTCCGCCGGCCTCGTCGCCTGGACCTCCGAGCGGCTCGACGAGCTGGTCGCGCTCGTGCAGCACGCCCTGCCCGACGAGCGCCTGACGGCCGACGAGCTCGAGTCGGCCTGCTTCGACGACGGGGGCGCCGTCATCGGGAGCCCCGACGGGCTCGGCGCCGTGGCCGTGGTCCGGCGCGCGCGTCCCGGCCGCAGCCTCACCGAGCCGGGGCCCGGCTTCATCCGGCTGCTCGCCGTCGACCCGAGGGCACAGCGGGCGGGGTTGGGTCGGGCGCTGCTCGGTGCCGCCCACGACTGGCTGTTCGAGCACGGCGCCGACGAGGTGCGCCCCGGAGGTGAGGCCCCGTTCTACCTGTGGCCGGGCATCGACGTCCGGGCCACCGCGGCGCTCTGCCTGTTCGAGTCCGCCGGCTACGTGCCTGTGGGGGCCGAGGTGAACCTCGCCATGGGCGTGCCCCTCCGGACCTCGACGGTGGCTCCGGCGCCCGGCGCCCCCGGGTTCGTGGTGCGTCGCGCCCTCGACGACGACGCGGCCCGCGCGGCCGGGGAGTTCGTGGCGCAGCACGCACCCCACTGGGTGCCTGAGGTGGAGCGGGCGCTCGAGCACGGCAGCTGCCTCGTGGCCGTGCTCGACGACGGCGAGGTGGCCGGCGTGGGCTGCCACTCGGTGAACCGTGCCGGCTGGGTGGGGCCGCTGCTCACCGACCCGGCGCACCGCTCGGTCGGGATCGGCCGGGCGTTGCTGGTGGAGATCAGCCGCGACCTGTCGTCGGCCGACCTGCGCAGCGCCGAGATCGCCTGGATCGGCCCGCTCGGCTTCTACGTGCGTGCGGCCGACGCCTGGGTGTCGCGGGTCTTCCGCACGTTGCGGTTGCCCCGTCCCCCGGACTGACCCCCGCCTCGCGCTTCCCCAGAACGCGACTTCGAGGTGGGTCAGGCCGCGCCGACGCGGGCGGCGCGCTGCAGCTCGTGCAGCCGGCGGTAGCCGATGCGGTGCACGCCGGCCTCGTCGAGCGCCCGCGCCAGCGCAGTGTCGGCCGTGATGAGCCGGTGGTCGTCGACGCGGGCCTCCCAGTCGGGCATGGCCGCCCGCAGCTCGGGCGTGTCGACGGCCGGGTGCACCAGGATCTCGGTGACGCCGGGCCGCAGCTCGCCCGCCAGGCGCTCGAACAGGTCGCGGCTGCCGACGCCCGGCACCCACGCGAAGTGGTCGGGGAAGAGCACGCCCTCGTCGGCGGCGAGCTGGCGGAACGGGAACCCCACGAGACGCTCGGTGCTCGCGCCCGAGAGGCGGAGCGGCAGGTCGAACTCGACGGCCAGGTCGAGGTAGACGTCGAAGAACTCGGGGCGCAGCTGGACCGTGCCCATGTGGCTGTCGAGGTGGCTGACGTCGAAGCCCCAGAGGATGGCCCGCTCGACCTGGGCACGCAGCTCGCGGCGCACCTCGTCGAGGTCGGCGTGCTCCCAGACGTCGTCGACCGTGCGAGGGAAGCCGCCGTCGCCGTCGAGCAGGGAGGGGGCGTGCGTGATGGGCGCCCAGCGGTAGAGGTCCCACTCGGCGTTGAGGGTGAGGTGCACCCCGATGTCGTCGCCCCGGTAGCGGGCGGCGG
>JADGOP010000205.1 GCA_017882935.1 Actinomycetota bacterium | reverse complement strand
ACGAGCTCGGTCGACATCGGGAGGTAGCCGTAGAGGCGCGTGCCGACGTCGACGCCCTCGCACCGTGTCTCGACCACCTCGGCGAAGCCCCACACCGGGACGCGTCCCCACCCGGTCTCGGTGGGGAAGAAGTCCCAGTAGCGCATGGCGTCGCCGAGCAGCGCGTAGGTGATGTTGTTGGCCGTGAAGGCGAAGAAGTCGACCGCCAGGCGCGCCTCACCGTCGACGAGCAGCTCGGGGTCGCGCTCGACGATGCGGCAGCGGTGCAGATCGGCCTTGTCGACCTCGAAGTCCACGGCCGGCTCCTACGCCTCGTCCGGGATGGCGTCCCACCACTGGCACCACCACTCGGACCCCACGAGGATGCGCAACTTCGGGTGCCAGCAGTAGGACAGGTCGGCCGTGGGCTCGAGGTAGTAGAGGCAGTTCTCGCACTTCTCGTCGCCGGACGGGCGGCCCTTCAGGACGGCGTTCGCGGAGAGGTGACGCAGCTCCATGGCGAGCTTCTCATCGATCTCCTTGGGCTCCGGTGGCGGGATCACGTAGTCGGACATCCTCCGAAGCTACAGCGGGCCTCGCCCCGCTTCGACGAGACTCGGGCCCATGCGCCCCAGCCCGCCGTCGGTCGCCGTGCGGATCGTGGCACTCACGGTGCTGGCCACCACCGTCGTCGCGGCCGCCTGCACGAGCTCGCAGCAGTCCTCGCCCACCACCGCGGCGCAGGCCTGCCCCACGCGCCCGGACCCTGCCGGCCTGCCCAGCGCGGCACAGCTGCGGCAGATGAACGCCTTCGTGGCAGACCTCGGGTCACGACCCACGGGGAGCGCTGCGCACCAGCGCTACATCGACTGGATCGAGCAACAGCTCCACCGGATCCCGGGGGTGAAGGTCGCCGAGCAGCCCTTCACCATCCAGCAGTGGACCCCGGGGTCGGCGTCGCTCGCGCTGCGGACGGGCAGCACGTGGACCGACTTGCCCGTGGCCGGCGCGATCCCCTACTCGCACCCCACCGGTCCGGCCGGGACCACCGCGCCCCTCACGTTCGTTCCCGACGGGACCCCCATCACCGCAGCCAACGCGCGGGGCCGCATCGTGGTCCGCCCCGCGCCGCCCGGCAGTGTGGCGCAGTCGGTGTTCTTCCTGCCGCTCCTCACCTACTCGATGCACGATCCGCACCACACCATCACCCGCACCGGCACCTTCTACGGCGACTTCCTGAACTACGACGCCCGCGTCACCGACCTGCGCGACGCGGGCTCAGCCGGTGCCGCGGGCCTGGTGTTCGTGAAGGACCTCCCGCGTCGCCAGCTCCTCGGGCACTCGGAGCCCTACGAGGGCGAGGCGTGGGACGTTCCCGGGGTGTGGCTCGGCGCGGACGAGGGCGCCCGGCTCACCACCGCGCTCGCGTCGGGGCAGCACCCCCTGGGCCGCATCACCGTGACCGCCGGCGCGAAGCCGGTCGTCACCGCGTCGGTGTCGGCCACCATCCCGGGACAGTCGGCCGCACGCCTCGTGGTCGACAGCCACACCGACGGCACCAACGCCGTCGAGGACAACGGTCCGGTCGCCATGATCGCCATGGCCCGCTACCTGGCGCGGCTGCCCCTGCGCTGCCGCCCCCGCACCATCGACTTCGCCTTCAGCACCGCGCACTTCTACCAGCGACTCGTCAGCCCCACCACGCGCAACGGCGGCGCCGAGGCCTTGGCCGAGCAGCTCGACAAGGCCTACGACGGCGGCTCCGTCTCCGCCGTGGTCGCCGTCGAGCACCTGGGGGCGATCGACTACGAGGGCGTCGCCCGTCGCGATGGTCCGGGGAAGGTGCTCGAGCCCACCGGCCAGCCGGCCATGCAGCAGATCTTCGTGACCCCGAGCACGCCCCTTGTGCACGCGGTCGAGGCGGTGGTCGACGGCTACCACCTCGACCGCACGGTGGTGATGAAGGGCGCCGACGCCCCGGGGGCCACCTCGCCACCGCACTGCAGCTTCGGCGGCGAGGGCACGCCCTTCGACAGGCACCTGCTGCCCACCATCGGCATCATCTCCGCGCCGCAGAGCCTGTACGACCCCGTGTTCGGCCTCGCAGGCATCGACTTCGGCGTGATGCGCGCCGAGACCCTCGCCTACACCGACCTGCTCCTGCGTCTCGGCCGGTTGAGCCGGCCCGCTGTGGCCGGCTCGGTCCCCGCCGAGCGGGCGCAGCGGGCCGCAGGCGCGGCCGGCTGCCCCTGACCTCCTTCACGGATCGCGGCGGAACCGGTAGCCGCTGCCGCGGATGGTCTCGATGCAGCCCGCGCCGAGCTTGCGGCGGAGGTAGCGGACGTAGACCTCGACGACGTTCGAGCCGCCGTCGTAGTCGTAGCCCCAGACCCGGCTGAGGAGCTGCTCGCGGCTCAGCACGGTCCCCGCGTGCGCCATGAACGTCTCCGCGAGCGCGAACTCCCGTGCCGACAGCGCGACCTCGGCGCCGCCCACCTGCGCGGTGCGCGCCCGGAGGTCGAGTGCCACGCCCCCGGCGACGAGGAACCGGTCGTCGCGACTCCCCGGGTCGCGCAGCCGGGCGCGGATGCGCGCCAGCAGCTCATCGAAGCGGAACGGCTTGGTCACGTAGTCGTCGGCCCCGCTCTCGAAGCCCGCCACGGTGCTGTCGAGCTCGTCGCGGGCGGTGAGGACGATGACGGGCAGCCGCTCGCCGCGACCTCGGATCCGGCGCAGCACCTCGAAGCCGTCGCATCCGGGCATCCCGAGGTCGAGCACGAGCAGATCGAAGTCGTCGTCGCGGGCCAGCCGGGCCGCGGTCTCGCCATCGTGCACCGCCAGCGTCGTGAAGCCGTGCTTGCGCAGGCCCTTCTCGATGAAGGCGGTGATGCGCTCCTCGTCGTCGGCGACGAGCACCCGGTTCACGCCCCGACCTCCGGGAGGAGGAGCTCGAAGCGGCTGCCGGCACCGGGCTCGCTCGCGACCGCCGGCCGGCCGCCGTGGGCCTTGGCGATGGCCGCCACGATCGGGAGACCGAGCCCGGTTCCCCCGGTCCGGCGGCGCACGGTCCGACCCTCCCTGTCGAAGAGGGTGGCGAGGTCGGCGGCGGCGATCCCGGGACCGTCGTCGCGGACCCACAGCACCACCTCGTGACCCCGTCGCTCGGCTCCGATCTCGATGGTGTCGCCGTCGTCGGTGACGCGGATCGCGTTGTCGACCAGGTTCAGCAGGGCCTGGGTGAGCCGCTGCCGATCCCCGCGGACCACCGCGGTGGTGTCGGCACGCACCGCCCACGAGCGCGAGGCCATCGCCTGCGCCTTGCGGCCCACCTCGTCGACGAGGTCGGCGACCGCCACCGGCTCCACGGAGAGGAAGTCGGGCCGCTCGGACCTGGCGAGGACCCGGAGCTCCTCGACGAGGCGGTCCATGCGATCCATCTCGTCGAGCACCAGGGCGATCGTGGCCGCCTGCTCGTCGGGGTCGTCGTCGAGCAGTTCGACGTGACCGCGGACGATGGTGATCGGGGTGCGCAGCTCGTGTGCCGCACCGTCGAGGAAGCGGCGTTGGCTGTCGAACGCCACCTGCAACCGGTCGAGCATGCCGTTGAAGGACGAGCCGAGGTCGCTGACCTCGTCGTGGCCCGAGACCGGGACGCGAGCACCCAGGTCGTCGCCCGCCGACACCGACCGCGCCGCCTGCGCGAGGTCGCGCACGGGCACCAGCGCACGACCGGCCGCGCCCCAGGCGAGCAGGCACGCACCGGCGAGGACCAGGACCATGACCAGGCTCACGGTCACGATCGTGCCCTGCAGCGCGTGCTGCTGTCCGCTGAGCAGCTCGGTGGCCACGAGCACGCCGAGCACCCGGTCGCCGGAGCGCACCGGGACCGCGAGCCAGCGCAGCGAGCCCGCGGGCGTGCCCAGCTCGCCCGAGTCGGTGGTGCCCAGGGTCGCCCAGCGCGTCGCGACGGGCAGTCGCTGCAGTGCGACCCTCGACCCCGCCGAGGCCGCGAACGCCCTGCCTCCGACGTACGCCAGGTAGGCCTGGTCGCCGCGGGCGGGCCTCGCCCGCAGGTAGTCGTCGAACACGCCGGCGAGCGTCGGGCCACCCGGCCGACCGAGCGTGGGCTGCACCTGCTGCAACCGGACGCGGAGGTCGGCCGCCGCCGTGTCGAGGTCACGCGACACCTGCGCGTCGATCCGGTTGCGCCCGACCTGGCGGAGCACGCCGATCGACACCAGCACCGCGAGCGCGAGGAGCACCACGAACGACGCGACGACCCGTCCGCGGATGCCGAGGCGTCGCCGGGGTCGCCGCTCGGGCCGGATCTCAGCCACGACGTGTCCACCTCGACGCGACCGGCCACGGCCTAGTCTCTCCCCCGCCGACCCCGAGGCCGGGCGCGACGCCCCGCCCCCGAGAGTCCCGGAGGCTCGATGACCACGCCGTTCGCCCGACTGCTGGTGCCGCTCGATGGTTCACCGGACGCCGAGCGGGCACTCGACCCGGCGCTCGATGTGGCCGTCCGCACCGGGCTCCCCCTCACGGTCCTGCGCCAGACCTACCCGGGCGACGAGGAGAGCGCGGCCACCTACCTGGCAGAGCTCACCGATCGCTACGCCGACCGGACCGACCTCGAGACGACACTCGTGAACCGCGAGTCGGCGGTGCTGGCCATCACCGAGGGCATCGAGCCGGGGACGTTGGTGTGCATGGGCACCCATGGGCGCGGTCGTTCGGAGGCCCTGCTCGGCAGCGTCGCCGAGTCGGTGCTGCGCGACCTCGGCCAGCCCCTGCTGCTCGTCGGACCGCACGTGCCCCCGGGCCCCGCCTTCGAGCGCGGCCACGTGGTGGCGTGCCTCGACGGATCGAAGGCGGCCGAAGGGTCGCTCGGGCCTGCCCAGGAGTGGAGCGACCTGCTCGGCCTGCCGCTCTGGCTCGTGACGGTCGGCGACACCGAGGGCGTCGACCCCCACCAGGTCGCCGCTGAGCTGGGCCAACCCGGGCACGCGACGCGCCTCGGTGGTGACGACCCCGCGAGCGCCTTGGCCGACCTGGGCGACGTGCTCCCCGTGGCGCTGCTCGTGATGACCACCCACGGCCGTACCGGTTGGCGCCGCCTCACGCTCGGCAGCGTGCTCGCGGCCACCGTCCGCGACGCACAGGTGCCGGTGCTGGTGGTGCCAGCGGTCCACGACACCGAGTAGCGGGGTCCCGACCGCCGGCCCGACCCGCGCGGGCGCGCGACCGCGCCCGCACCGGATGGTCCGACCCCCGGCAGCTC
>JADGOP010000204.1 GCA_017882935.1 Actinomycetota bacterium | reverse complement strand
AGACCACGGGCAAGGCCGTGTTCGTGGTGCCCGCGCTCGTGGCGGCCGCGATGTCTCAGCTGGTCATGGCCCGGTCGTCGGTGTCACCGGCACAGCAGTCGAGTCGCCTGGGCCACCTCGAGCGCCGCTTCCGGCTGCCGCTCACCGCGGCGCTCAGCACCGACGTGCTGACGGTGCCCCCCGACGCGACCCTGTCGGAGTTCGTGTGGGTGCACGTGGTCGGCAACCGCCAGCGCAACGTGGCCGTGGTGGCCGAGGGGCGCACTACCTCGGCATGTGCCTGCTCGACGACGTGTCGCAGGTGCCGCGCGACGCGTGGGACCACACCCTCGTGGGCGAGGTGCTGCGTGACGACCTCCCCACCGGCCGTCCGAGCTGGACGCTGCGCGACGCGCTGGTTGCGATGGACGAGGCCGACATCGACCGGGTGGCGGTCACCGATGCCGCGGGGACCTTCGTGGGCGAGGTGCGGTCGGCCGAGATCATCGGCCTCGACGAGATCCTCGACGACACCGAGACCTGAGCGGCCGCGCACACCGCGCGTCCCTGCCCTTCGGCAAGGCGCCTCAGTCGTCGCCCTTGGACTCCTCGAACAGGCACCAGCTGGCGTGGTCGGCACCGGGCAGCGCGTCGCACTCGGGGCAGGGCTCTTCACGCCCGCCACCGATCAACTCGTCGAAGGACGGGTCGGTCGTTCTCTTGAGTGCGCGTGCTTCTTCGAAGCGGCGATGACGACCCTTTTTCACGGGCCCAGCTCCCAATCGACGAAGGTCCGGCTGAGGAGTGTACCGCCGTGACCCCCCTAGCCCGGCATTACCGTACTCGGCAAGGTCCGTGACCTGCGCTTCGCTGCAAAGAGGCCCTGCAGGCACCGAAACCACCGGGGATCCGGCGCCGGCACCGACACCGACCGTAGGGTGTCCCGCCGTGACCGAGCCGTGGTGGAAGTCCGCTGTCGTGTACCAGATCTACCCGCGGAGCTTCGCCGACACCGACGGCGACGGCGTGGGCGACCTCGAGGGCATCCGCCACCGGCTCGACCACCTGGCGTGGCTCGGCGTCGACGCGCTGTGGCTCTCTCCCGTCTACCGGTCGCCGATGGCCGACTTCGGCTACGACATCAGTGACTTCTGTGCCATCGATCCCCTCTTCGGATCCCTCGATGACTTCGACCACCTCCTGGCCGATGCCCATGCCCTCGGCATCAAGCTGATCCTCGACTGGGTCCCCAACCACACCTCCGACCAGCACCCCTGGTTCGTCGACTCCCGATCGGCCCGCGACGCGCCGAAGCGTGACTGGTACGTCTGGCGTGACCGGCTGCCCGGCGGGAAGCCCCCGAACAACTGGGTCGCCTCGTTCGCGCCCGAGCCCACCTGGACCCACGACCCCACCACCGACCAGTCGTACCTCCACCTCTTCCTGCCGGAGCAGCCGGACCTCAACTGGGGGAACCCGGAGGTCGAGGCCGCCATGCACGACGTGCTGCGCTTCTGGCTCGACCGGGGCGTCGACGGCTTCCGGGCCGACGTGGTGCACTGCATCGGCAAGGACGCGACCCTCCCCGACGACCCCCCCGAGGTGGCCGGCCTCCCCCACTCGGTGCTGCACGACGAGCCGCTCACCCACGACCTGCTGCGCCGCATCCGCACCCTGCTCGACAGCTACCCCGGCGAGCGCATGATGGTCGGCGAGGTGTACCTGCTCGACATCGATCGCATGGCCACCTACTACGGCGACGGCGACGAGCTGAACCTCTCGTTCAACTTCCTGCCGGTGCACTCCCCGTGGGACGCGGCCACCTGGCGCGACCACCTGGCCCGCACCGAGCAGGCGCTGGCCCACCGCGGCGGCTGGCCCACCTGGGTGCTGTCCAACCACGACGTGCCTCGCCACCGCACGCGCTACAGCGGTTGGCCGAACGAGCCCGCCGACGCCCCCCGCACCGAGGCGCGCGCCCGGGCCGCGGCCGTGCTGCTGCTCACGGCGCGCGGCACGCCGTTCCTGTACCAGGGTGAAGAGCTCGGCCTGCTCGACGCCGACGTGCCCCCCGACCGCGTCGTCGACCCGGGCGGCCGCGACGGCTGTCGGGCGCCCATCCCGTGGAGCGCCGACGAGCGCCACGGTTGGGGCGCGCCCGGCGACGCCGAGCCGTGGCTCCCCTTCCCGCCCGAGGCCGAGACCCGGAACGTGGCCACCGAGCGCGCCGACCCCTCGTCGATCCTGCACCTCTACCGGCGCCTCCTGGCGGTGCGCCGGGGGTCGGAGGCGCTCCGGCTCGGCGACGAGGCGCTGCTCGACGCGCCGGCCCCGGTGATCGCCTTCCGGCGCACGGCCGGCGACGACGTGTGCACGGTGCTGATCAACACCTCGGGCGAGACCCACGAGGTGAGCCTCGACGGCCCGCACCAGGTGGTCGTCAGCTCCGACGCGGTGCCCGCCGAGCCCGGCGCCTACACCGGCGTCGTCGGGCCCGACCAGGCCCTGGTGCTGCGCCCCGCCTGACGCCGCCCGCTCCCTCTTTCGTGTCCGTGGGTGGTTGCTCAGCAACCACGTACGGACACCAAGCGAGCGGGCCGCGGCTGCGCCGGGTCAGGTGGGGTCGTGGCCGACCCGGTCCTCGAGGACGAGCCCGCCCTTGCGGTCGAACGCCAGCGCCGCGTCGCCCTGCACCAGGCGGCGGACCGGCTCGCCCACGATCTCGGCGCGCCACCCCTCGGCGAGGCGGGCCCCGGGCACGTTGCCGAGGAGGGCCTCGATGTCGGAGCGGGTCGCGAGCAGCGCGGTGTCGAGGTCGAGGTCGCGCGCGAGCTGCGCGATCCAGGCCGACACGAGCGTGACCGCGGGGCGGAGGTCGCGGTCGAGCATCGGGTCGCGCACCTCGGACTTGGGCGGTGGCGGCGCGTCGACGCCCTCACGGATGGCCGCCAGCAGCGACTCGCCCGCGCCACCACGCAGGAAGCGGCCGTCGAGCCCGCGCACACCGCGCAGCTCCTCGAGCGACGTGGGTGGCCGCTGCGCGATGCCGACCAACGCCAGGTCGGGCAACACGAAGCGCACCGGCTGGTCGGTGTCGGCGGCGCGACGCTCGCGCCACGCGGCCACGGTGCGCGCCACCCCGGCGGCACGGCCGCTGAGCGACCTCGCCTCCTTGATGCGCATCCAGGCCTGCTCCGGGTTGCGACCGCCCCGGCTCTTGAGGCGCAGCAAGTCGCACTCGGTGGCTGCCCACTCGAGCCGGCCCCGGGCCTCGAGCTTGCCCACGAGGATGTCGCGCAGCTCGAGCAGGTGGGTGACGTCGCCCGCGGCGTAGACCTTGGCCTCGTGCCCGAGGGGGCGGCGCAGCCAGTCGGTGAGGCGGTCGGCCTTCGGCAGCTGCACCTTCAGCAGACGCTCGAGCAGCTGGGCGAGCGACGGGGTGGAGAAGCCCACGAACCCCGCGGCGACCTGCGTGTCGAACAGCACGCCGGGGACGCTGCCGCACGCCAGCTCGAGCACTTCGAGGTCCTGGGAGGCGGCGTGGATGACGGCCACGGCTCGACCCGCGAAGACCTTGGCGAGCGGCGCGAGGTCGACGGCAAGGGGGTCGACGAGCACCGAGCCCCCGGGCCACGCGAGCTGCAGCAGGGCCAGCTGGGGGAAGTAGGTGCGCTCGCGGTGGAACTCGGTGTCGAGCGCGTAGGCCTCGACCTCGACCAGCTCGTCGACGACCTCGGCGAACCGCGCGTCGTCGTCGATCCACAGCACGTCGTCGACGTCGGACTCGTCGCTGCCGAGGGCGGGGCTGGTCCTGCGGAAGCCGCCCGACACGCCGTCAGCCCGCCGCTTCGCCGGTGACGACCGGCTCGCCCGCGGCGATCCAGGCGCCGGTGCCGCCTGCCACGTTGACGGCGTCGATGCCTTGGCCGAGCAGGAACCCGGCCGCCTTGGCGCTGCGGCCGCCCATCTGGCAGATCACGTAGACCGTGGTGTCGGTGGGGATCTCGTCGACCCGTTCGACGACGTCGCCGAGGGGGATGAGCCGGGCCCCGGGAACGTGCCCCTCGACGTACTCGCCCGCCTCACGGACATCGATGAGCACGGATCCCGCGGGCAGCGCCGCGAGGTCCGTCACGTCGATCGTTGGCACGGTCACGTCGTTCCTCCACGAATCGGCCCGAGCGGACGTCGGGACCAGCCCGAATCGTACCCGTCGGTCCCGCTGCGGCCGTGATCCCCGGGGTCCGGGGCCCCCGCCTGCCACGCGCCACGTCAGCTGCAGGTGACCGTGCCCTTGATGTTCTCGTGGATGGTCACGGTGCCCGTGGTCCCCTCGACGTCGGTGTCGAGGGTGATGGTCTTCTTGTCGGCGGACACGGTGATGTTGGGGGTGTCGCCCGACAGGCCGCCCGTGCCGCCGATCTCGAACTTCACGAGGCCAGGAGCGGCGGAGGTGGAGCCGTTGGTGTACCGGTTGGTGTGCGGAGCGTCGATGCTCATGAAGCCGGTGCTGCCCAGGCTCGGGTAGTCCCCTCCCGTGAAGCTGACGTTGGTGCCGACGTCGGGGCTGGTGCTGATGTTGCAGTCGCCCTTCGTGCCCTTGATCGTGGCGTTCTTGGTGCCGGTGATGACCAGATCGGCCGTCAGGCCCGGCACCGCGACCGTGGTGGTCGGTGCTGCCGAGCCACCGCTCCCACCCGTCGTGGCCGACGCCGCGGCGCCCTTGCCCGACGAGCTGCCGCCGCACGCGGTCGCGCCCAGGAGCAGGGCGCCCGCCAGGGCGAGGCCGACAGTGGTTCGTGGTGTCATCCGCATGTGATCGTCCCCTTGAAGTGGTAGTGGGTGACGCCACCGGCGGGCGTCGAGTTCTGGGTGTCGGTGTCCAACGTGGCCGTCTTGCCGTCGGCCGAGACCTTCAGCCCCGCCGGTCCCGAGGCGAGGGCGCCGTCTTCGGTGCTTGGGGTCAGGAGGATCGCGTCCTGCAGCTGGTCACCGTGCGCTCCCGAGACCGCGAACAGACCTTTCGGGCCCAGGACGGGGTAGTCCGAGCCCTTGAAGGCGAAGGCCTTGGTGGACGGGTCGCACTGTCCCTTCGCGCCCTTGATGACCATGGCGTGCGTGCCGGTGATGACGACGTCGACGTGGACGCCGGAGCCTGCGGGCACGGCCGTCGCGGCGGCCGGCGCGGTGGTCGCGGCGGCGACGGACGTGGCGGTGGTCCCCGCTGCCGTCGAGGGCGAGGCGCCCCCGGCCTTCGGGGAGCTGCTGCCGCAGCCGGTGGCGCCCACCAGCAGGGCGGCCGC
>JADGOP010000203.1 GCA_017882935.1 Actinomycetota bacterium | reverse complement strand
GGGCGGCGACGACGGCCAGCCGGCGGCACTCGGCACCGGCCCGGCGGCCGAGTCGTTCCGCCGCCTGGCCGAGCGCCTGCACACCGAGACCGTGCCGCCCATCGCCATGGCCGACTGCAGCGCCCGCATCGAGCTCGGCAACGTCACCTTCCTCGGCACCAAGCCCGCCTGACCCTCATACTCGGCGTTTTGGGTGGGGATCGGCGTGCCCTGGCACGCCGATCCCCACCCAAGACGCGAGGGGTCCCGGCCCTGGCGGGGACGGGGTCAGTCGGCGCGGCGGAGGACGGCGGCAGGGTTGATCGCCGCGGCCTGGGAGGCCGGGATGAGCACCGCGGCGAGCGAGGCGAAGAACGGCACCGAGGCCAGCGCGGCGAGCAGCAGCCAGGGGGCGTCGAAGGGCAGCGGCTGGCCCCCGAGCGTCGCCGACTTGGTGAGCATCTGGTACGACGTGACGAGGCCGAGCGCCACGCCGATCACGATGCCCTGCGCGGCGATGAACGCGGCCTCGGCGAGGAAGGCCCGGCGCACGGTGTCGGCCGAGAAGCCGATCGCACGCAGGATGCCCAGCTGCCGGCGCCGCTCGCGCACCGCCCGCACCATCACCACGCCGAGCCCGGCGATGCCGATGATGAGCCCCAGCGCGAGGTAGCCCTGCATGAGCTGCAGGAAGCCCAGCTCGGTGGCGATGCTCTTGTCGACGAGCGCCCGGAAGGTCTGCGCGTCGACGCCGTGGTCGATGAGGTGGGCGTTGAGCTGCGCCGCCACCACGGCAGGCGAGGTGCCCGGGTCGACCTGCACGTAGAACCGGCTCGTCACGGCGAGGTTGCCCATGAGCGACTTCACCGACTCGGCGGAGGCGAACGAGCCGACCTGCGCGATGTCGTGGCTCATGATGCCGATGACCGTGTACACGCGGGTCTGTCCCGTGGCGGGGTTGATGGCCGTGGTCCGGTCGCCGACCTGGACCTGGTCGTTTCCGGGTTGGCTCCCCGTGCCCTTCGACAGGAACTGCGCGTCGACGACGATGCTCGAGGGATCGGTGAGGAGGCTGCGGAACGCGGCCTCGTCGGAGGCGAAGGCAGCCGAGCGGGACGAGAGCGTCGGCGTCCCGGACGCCAGCAGCCGGGCGTCGAGGCCCGACAGCCCCCACTGCTTCGGGGTGTGCGCGAACGATGCGGTGAAGTCGGGCGCGGACTGGACGAGCGGGGCGACCGCCGCGACACCCGGCTGGGCGCGCAGCGCCGCGGGGGTGACCGGGTTGGCGGGGTTGGAGTCGACGCGCAGGTCGGTGCCGGCACGAACCTCGTCGGTGAAGGTGTGCGCCTGCGCCCCGAGGATCTGCGAGTAGACCGCGATGAAGGTGAGGGTGAAGACGATCAGCGAGTACATCGCCAGGAGCATGGCGGTGCGGAACAGGCGGGCCAGGGGGTAGGCCAGGCCGAGGCGGGCCGCCAGCCCGTGCCCGGTGCGCGACACCCGCTCGGCCAACGACACCCAGGCGTGGTCGATGGAAGAGGCGAGGGTGACGGCCGCGCCGACCATGATCACACCCATCACGATGAACACGGGGACGCCCGCGCCCTTGGTGGCCCCGGGCAGGAACGTGAAGACGCCGCTGCACCACAGCAGCGCGGACGCGGACAGCAGCGACACGGTGGTGCGCCGCCCGAGCACGGGCCGGATCAGCGGGATGGCGCTGAAGAGCACCAGGGGTGGACCGACGAGCACCGCGATCGCGATGGGGACGAGCAGGCCGGCGACCGTGATGATGCCGCCGACGACGACGCCGATCGAGGCGAACAGGCTGGAGTGGAAGCGGTGCCCCTCGACCTTGGGGTCGGGCAGGTCACGGATGGCCCGCACCACGTTCATGCGTGCCGTGCGGCCACTCGTGATCCAAACCGTCAGCAGCGCGATGCCGAGGCCGATGCCGCCGGCGATGGCCAGGTCGACGGCCGGCGCGGAGAAGTGCAGCGAGAACTCGTCGCCGCCCCTGCTGAAGATGCGGCGCGTGGCCTGGACGATGAGCCAGCCCACGGCGATGCCACCGAGCGCGCCGACGAACGCCGACAGCACCGCGTAGACGGCGCCCTCGAGCGCGAACACGCGCATGAGGTCGCGACGCTTGAGCCCCACCGCCCGCGCCATGCCGAGCTCGCGGCGGCGCTCCTCGGCGAGCATCACGAAGAGGTTGACCAGGAGCAGGACGCCGGCGAGCACGCTGAACACGCCGACTCCGGTGAACAGCTGCCCGATCTGGTGACCCGACTCGGTCGCGTCGCGGAGCAGGTCCTGCTTGACGGTGAGCACCTCGACGTTCGCCTGCCCCGCCAGACGACGGTTGATCTCGGCGACGACGGCCTCGGTGTGGCCCGCGCTGTCGAACACGCCGCCCTTGTTCGACACGAGGAAGACGAGCGACGGCGGCGTGGCGGCGGCGATGTCGGACTTCGCGGCCATCGAGGCGATGGTGCCGTTCGCCACGAAGGCGTCGAAGGCGCCGGCGAGGCCGACCTGGGGAACGATCGTGCGGACCACGAGCGCTCGGGTCTGGCCGTAGGCGTGCAACGCGATCGACGACCCCACGCGCGCGCGCAGCTTCGAGGCCAGCACCTGGTTGATCACGACCTCGCGGCCGACCGGATCGTGCCCGGCATGGGCCAGCCCGGTGGCCGCCGGGTCGTGACCGAGCGCCCGCCCCTCGCCGAAGTCGGTCTCGGCGACGACGGTGTCGGGCACCGCCCGGGTGACCTCGCCGGCGCGCCCCTTGGCACTGAACGCCGCCGGCGCGGTCACGGCCGCGGCGAGGCCGTCGGTGCCCGGGATCGGCGGGGTCACGAGGGCGTGCCACGACGCGGGCGGCGTGACGCGGCCCACGGCGACCACCTCCTCGTCGATGGGGCCGAGCTTGGTGCGGGCGTCGTCGCGCAGCGACGACTGGAACGTGGCCCCGACCAGGAACGAGGCAGCGATGATGGCGGTACCGAGTGAGGAGCCGAGCACGACGAGCGATCCCTCGGGCCAGCGACGGGCCAGGTTGCGGGAGGCCAGCCGGCGGAAGGCCGGCCGCAGCAGCGCGTCGTGGACCGTGATCGCCAGCATGCCGGCGATCAGCGCCACGCCCAGCCAGCCGAGGAGCCCGAGCATCAGGAGTCGAAGGTGGGATCCGGCGGCGCGCCGTCGGGATGGCCGTCGTAGTTCACCAGGCCGTCGATCATCTGCACGAGTCGCTCGCTCGAGGTGCCGATCTGGTGGTCGTGGGTGACGACCACCAACGTCTGGCCGGCGGCGTGGAACTCGCGCATGAGGTGCAGCACGTCGGACGCGGTGTGCGTGTCGAGGTTGCCGGTGGGCTCGTCGGCCCACACGATGGCGGGCTCGTTGACCAGCGCGCGGGCGATGGCGACGCGCTGCTGCTGGCCGCCCGACAGCTCGAGCGGGCGGTGCTTGCCGCGGCTGCCGAGGCCGACGCGCTCGAGCATGTCGTGCGCGCGCTCACGTGCCTCACGGGGTCGCACCCCGGTGCACAGCAGCGGCAGCTCCACGTTCTCGGCGGCAGTGAAGACCGGGATCAGGTTGAAGCTCTGGAAGATGAACCCCATGCGACGGGCGCGCTGCGCGGTGCGTTGGGCGTCGGTGAGGGCGTGGAGGTCCTCGCCGTCGATGGTGACCGTTCCGGCGTCGATGTCGTCGAGGCCCGACAGGCAGTTGAGCATGGTGGTCTTGCCGTTGCCCGACGGTCCCATGACCATGACCAGCTCGCCCGGGTTCACGTCGAGGTCGACCCCGCGCAGGGCCTCCACCGTGCCGGCACCGGTGCGGTAGGTCTTGCGGACGCCCCGGGCGCTGAGGATGGGCAGGGTCGGCGCGACCTCGGGGCCCGGAGGTGCCGGCTCGGACCCGGTCAGCAGGGGGTGGGAGGGCGCGACGCTGCCCGCCTGGTCGCCGACCGCTGCCGGCGAGCGCTCACCGGATGCGAAGGCCACGCAACGCCTCGGGGAGGCTCCCTGTGACCAGCCGGGGAGGACCCGCCGCGGGAACCGGACAGGCGTCGGGCTCGGTGGCGGAGTCGGTGCGCGGGCCGCGCAGCACCAGGCGGCAGCCGAACTCGGTCTCGATCGAGAGCGACTCGGCGAGCTCGTCGATGACGTCGAGGGTCACCGACTCGTCGCCGGGGTACAGCGCGCGGACGTAGTCGGGGGCGTAGACCACGACGTCGCCGACGCTGCCGACGGGCGCCTGGTCGGGGCCCGGCCAGAAGTCCTCGTAGAGGAACGGCGCGGTGGACTCGCAGCAGCCGGTGCCGATGGTGACCGTCAGCGTGCCCGACCTGGCCCGCTCCGCCCGTTCGACGACCTCACGGGCCCGGTCGGTGACAGCAATGCGCATGCCCCCATGCTACGGACGGCACCCGGCGGGCGCAGATCGCGCCCGCCGGCCGTCGTCTGGTGCTGGGGTCAGATCTCGCCGCTCAGGGCGCTGAAGTGGATGTAGTTGTCACGGGTGCCACCGGGGTTGGTGTGGACGTGCTTCACCTGGCGGTACACGTTGTAGCCCTCGACCCCGAGCTCACGGCCGATGCCCGACTGCTTGTAGCCGCCGAACGGCCGCTGCGGGTCGATGAGGTGGTAGTCGTTCACCCACACGGTGCCGGTGCGCATGCGGTCGGCGATCGACTGGGCGCGCTCGATGTTGGTGGACTGCACGCCGCCGGCGAGCCCGTAGATGGAGTCGTTGGCGATGGCGATGGCCTCGTCGTCGGTGTCGTAGGGGATCACGCACAGCACCGGGCCGAAGATCTCCTCCTGGGCGATCTTGGCCTTGTTGTCGACGCCGGTGAAGATCGTGGGCTGGAAGAACGCCTCGGTGTCGAGCCCGTCGGCCAGGCCGGTGGGCTTGGAGCCACCCACGACCGGCTCGCCGACCTCGTCGCGACCGAGCTTCACGTAGCGCTCGACGGTCTCGACCTGGCCGCGCGACACGAGCGGGCCGAGGTCGGTGGTGAAGTCGAGCGGGTCGCCGATGACGATCTTCTGGGCGCGCTCGACGAGCAGGGCCACGAACTCGTCGAGGATCGAGCGGTGGACGAGGGCCCGGGTGCCGGACTCGCAGACCTGCCCGTTGTGCAGGAAGGTGCCGAACAGCACCGCGCCGGCGGCGAGGTCGAGGTCGGCGTCGTCGAGCACGATGTTGGCCGACTTGCCGCCCAGCTCGAGGGTGACGGGCTTCACGGTGCCCGATGCCAGCTGCATGATGCGCCGGCCGACCTCGGTGGAGCCGGTGAAGGCGGTCTTGTCGACGAG
>JADGOP010000202.1 GCA_017882935.1 Actinomycetota bacterium | reverse complement strand
GGAGCTGCTCGGCGACCGCAACTGGTGGCTCCCGAAGCGGCTGGACCGGCTGGTCCCCCACGTCGGCATCGACTGAACCGGTCAGGCGGTGGCGAGGTCGGCGACGAGGCGCCGGGCGATGACCTTGAGGCAGAGCGTCTCATCAGCGCCCTCGAAGATCGACAGCACGCGGGCGTCGACGAAGTAGCGGCTCACGTCGTACTCCTCGGCGTAGCCCATGCCGCCGTGGATCTGCTGCGCCTCGCGGGTGACCCACTCGGCGGCCTTGCACACGTAGGCCTTGACCATGGAGGCCTCGGCCGTGCCCTTGCCGTCGGCCATGAGCTCGGCCACGACGTAGGAGAACTGCCGGGCGGCCTGGATGAGCACGGCCATGCGCCCGAGCTTGGCCTTGGTGAGCTGGTAGTCGCCGATGGGGTGACCGAAGACGACGCGGTTCTCGGCGTAGTCGCGGGCCGCTTCGTAGGCCGCCTGCATCACGCCGATGGCCCGTGCGGCGGTCTGCAGTCGGCCGTTCTCGAAGCCGGCCATCTGGTAATAGAAGCCCTTGCCCAGGCCCCCCTCGAGGCCGATCTGGTTGGCGGCCGACACGAACCAGGAGTCGAGCGCCACCTCGTAGGAGTGCATGCCGCGGTAGCCGAGGGTGTCGATGGCCCGGCCCTCCATCTTCCCGCCACCGGGCGCACCACCGTCGGCGCCGGTCTCCTGGACGAAGGCGAAGCCGTGGCCGTCGCCGCGGGGCTTGGGCACGATGAACATCGACAGGCCGCGGTGGCCCGCGCCCTTGTCGGGGTCGGTGCGTGCCAGCACCATGAGCACGTCGGCCCGGGCGGCGAACGTGCACCACGTCTTCACGCCGTTGATGATCCAGCCGCCCTCGGTGGGGGTGGCCGTGACCTTCACGCCCGCCACGTCGGAGCCGTAGTCGGGCTCGGTGACGGCGACGGCGTTCATGACCTCGGCGGCTGCGAGCTGCGGCAGCCACTCCTGCTTCTGCTCCTCGGTGCCGCCCGCGAGCAGCGCCCGCGTGAGGATCTCGGGGCGGGTGATGAGCGACCCTCCGGCGCCGAGCGAGCCACGGGACAGCTCCTCGGTGGCAACGACCATGCCGATGTACTCGCCGGCGCCGCCGGTGCTCCAGCCGCCGTACTGCTCGGGCACCGAGAGACCGAAGGCCCCCATCTCGGCGAGGCCGGTGATGATGTCCTCGGGGATGTCGAGGTTGTGGCGGTGGATCTCCTCGGCCGCCGGCTTCAGGCGCTCCTCGGCGAAGCGCCGGAAGGTGTCCTGGACCAGCTCGAAGTCGGGGTCGAGGTGGCGCGGGCCCGGGTCGGTGATGGCGGCGAGGAACTCGGGGGCGCGGAAGTCGCCCAGGAACTCCCGGGTCTTGTCGAGGGCGCCCTGGTCGATGCCCCATTCGGCCTCGCGCCCGAAGACCTTGGCCGCCAGGTCGTGGACCGCATCGGCGATGTAGGCGCAGGTGATGCCCGCCTCGAGCTCGCCCTTGGCGCCGTAGGCCAGCAGGGCGTTGCCCGTGGCCAGCGCCGAGGCAGCGTGGGCGAGGTCGTAGGCGATGACCTGGTGCTCGTCGACGCCGCCGGGCGCCGCGGCGAGGGTGCGCACGCCGGCGTCGACGACGTGCTGCGCGAGCTCGAGGGTGGTGGCGGCGCGAGAGAGATCGGGTGCGGCGGCAGTCATGCCTGGAGGCTACCCAGCGGTAACCGCCCGACTCACGTTGGCGGGACCCGGATCGCTACGAATGAGTAGCGATCCGTTGGGGGAGGTCGTGCCGGCGGCTCTACCATCGGCGCCGTGACCATCTACGAACGGCCCTTCGGCCGCCACTTCGAGGACTTCGTCGTCGGCGACATCTACCGCCACTGGCCCGGCAAGACCATCACCGAGTACGACGACCACCTCTTCTGCATGATCACCATGAACCACCACCCGCTGCACACCAACGCGTGGTTCGCCGAGCACGAGACCGTGCAGGGCAGGAACGTGGTGGTGGGCAACCTCGTGTACTCCCTGGTCCTCGGCCTGAGCGTGCCCGACGTGAGCGGGGCGGCCATCGCCAACCTCGAGATCGAGTCGCTCAAGCACGCCAAGCCCACCTTCCACGGCGACACGATCTACGCCGAGACCAAGGTCCTGGCCGCCAAGGAGACCTCGAAGGGCGACCGCGGCATCGTCACCGTCGAGACCAAGGGCCTCAACCAGCACGGCGACGAGGTCTGCTCCTTCCGTCGCAAGGTGATGGTCTGGAAGCGCGACGCGGCGCCGCCCCGCCAGCGTCCCTACGGTGAGGAGATCTGGGACGAGCCCGAGTCCTGACGACCCCGCCGGAGGCGCCGCGATGCCCATCAACGATGCTGCGGCACGAGGCTTCGAGCGTGGCGCCGACGACTACGAGCGGGCCCGGCCCGGCTACCCCCGGGCCGTGTTCGACCTGCTCACCGACGAGCTCCCACTGCGGCCGCGCACCCGGGCCTGCGACCTCGCGGCCGGCACCGGCAAGTTCACCCGCGGGCTGCTCAACAGCGGTGCCACCGTCGTGGCGGTCGAGCCCGTCCACGCCATGCGGCGCAAGCTGGCGGTCGTGTGCCCCGAGGCCGAGATCCTCGACGGCACGGCCGAGGCCATCCCCCTCGCCGACCGGTCGATCGACGTGGTGACGGTGGCCCAGGCGTTCCACTGGTTCGAGGCCGAGCCGGCGCTCGCCGAGATCCACCGCGTCCTCCGACCCGGTGGCGGGCTCGCGCTGGTGTGGAACGTCCGCGACGAGTCGGTCGACTGGGTGCACCAGTTCACGGAACTCATCGTCGAACGCTCGGGTGGGCGTCCCTACACGCCCTACCACGCCACCGCGCGGGGCGACGCGGAGGCGATGGACGAGCGCCTCGCGGTGGTGGACGAGGTCGGGGGCTTCACCCCGCTCCGGCACGCCACCTTCGACAACTCCCAACCCATCGACGTCGACGGCGTGGTGGCCCGCGCCGCGTCGACGAGCTTCGTGTCCGCCCTGCCCGACGACCGGCGCGAGGCACTGCTGGCCGAGGTCCGCCACCTCGTCGAGACGCACCCACAGACGGCAGGCCGCGAGCGCTTCGCCTTTCCGCACCGCACCGACGTCACCTGGTGTCACACCGTCTGAGCGCCCCCGCGGCCGCCGACCCGCCGGGCGAGCAGCAGGCGCTGCTGCTGGCGTGGTTCGAGACGTCTCGCCGCGATCTGCCGTGGCGCCGCAGCCGCGACCCCTGGGCGGTGCTCGTCAGCGAGCTGATGCTGCAGCAGACCCAGGTCGCGCGCGTGGCGCCGAAGTTCCTGGCCTTCCTCGAGCGCTTCCCCGACGTCGGCAGCTGCGCTGCGGCGGACCTGGCCGAGGTGGTCACCCTCTGGGCGGGGCTGGGGTACAACCGCAGGGCCCGGAACCTCCACCAGTGCGCGTCGGTGGTCGTCGAGCGGCACGGCGGCGTCTTCCCCGACGAGCTCGATGCCCTGCTCGCCCTTCCGGGCGTCGGTCCTTACACCGCGCGGGCCGTGCTGGCGTTCGCGTTCGAGCGCGACGTCGGGGTGATCGACGCCAACGCCGCCCGGGTGCTGGCGCGCTGGCAGGCCCGGCCGTTGAAGCGGCGTGAGGCGCAGGAGCTCGCCGACGCGGCGGTGCCCCCCGGGCATGGCTGGTCGTGGAACCAGGCCATGCTCGACCTGGGCGCCACGGTGTGCACCGCCCGTAACCCGTCGTGCGGTTCCTGCGCCGTGGCGGCGACCTGTGGGTGGGCGCGGGACGGGCGGCCGGGGCCCGACCCGTCGGTCGGCACGTTCGGCGTGAGCGGACGTCAGTCGCGCTTCGCCGACTCCGACCGGCAGGGACGCGGCCGGCTCGTCGACGCCCTGCGGTCGGGCCCGGTCACCGGTCCCGACCTCGCCGCAGCCATGGGCTGGCCGGCCGACCCGCAGCGGGCCGAGCGCGTGGCGGTGACCCTCGTGGCCGACGGGCTGGTGCGCTGCTCCGCGTCAGGCGTGTGGCACCTCGCCTGAGGCGGGCTCAGGGCTTGGGCAGGCCCCCGGCGACGGCGAGGTGCACGCCGGTCTGGGTGGCGAGGTACGCGGGGAGCTGGTGCCACGCGGTGGGGTCGTTGCGCAGCTCGAGGTCGAGGAAGGCGATGGCCGTGCGGTCGGTGATCGGCCCGTCCTTGGCGAGGACCGGGTCGACGTGGCTCGCACCGATGAGGCTGAGCAGCGCGCGCGGCACCGTGGTGAGCTTGGCGAAGGTGGTGGCGCTACCGCCCTTGTACGGAACGGTCTTGTCAGCCGTGCCGTGGATCATGAGCAGCGGGGTGGACGGCGGGTCGGTCCAGCCGCCGTTCGGGAAGGTGGCCAGGATGCCGCTGATGGCCACGATGGCCTTCACCCGCGGGTCGCCGCAGCAGGTGTTGAGGAAGCCGAGGCTGGTCATGGCGCCGAGCGAGTGTCCGGCGACGGCCACTGCCGTGGTGGCCAGGTGCCCGGCCAGCGCGTCGCCCGAGGTGGTGTCGAGCTTGATGACGTTGTCGAGCACGAAGCTCACGTCGGCCGGCTGGTTGGTGTAGTCGGTGAGGTCGGCCCAGGCGCCGACGCCGCTCGACATCGGGTAGGTCGGGGCCGCGACCACGTAGCCGGCCGCAGCCCAGGCGGCCAGGAACGGGGCGTAGGCCGGTCCGGTGGCGGTGACGCCGTGGCTGAAGATGACGATCGGGAACTTGCCGGCGGCGACCGGCGCATCCGGGGTGGCCGCGGGCTTGGCACCCGCCGTGCCCGCGGCGGGATAGAGGATGAGCACCGGCAGCGTGCGGCTGGAGGCGGCCGCGATGTGGCGGTTGGCGTCACCCTTGGTGGGGCGGCTGGTGTCGACCCACGTGACGGTGCGGCTGCCGACGGCGTACGTGGTGCCTGCGCTCGTGACAGGGGTGGTGCCCGCGCTGGTGGGCGAGCCGGCGACGGTGGTGGCGGGAGCGCTGGTCGGCGTCGCGGCCTTCGATGAGCTGGAGCAGCCGGCGACGGCGATGGCTGCCAGGAGCGCCAGGGCGCCGAGGGCGCGGCGCGGGGAAGCGGCAGGGGACATGGCCGGGAGTGTAGGTCCTTGACCCGCGGGTCAGGAGGTCGCTCGGGCGGGCCTGCCGCGCGCCTCGGCGCCCGCTCGGGGCTCGTCGGCGACCTCGATGCCGAGCTCGGCCGCGACGTCGCGGTACCGGGCTGCCTTGGTGCGCAGCTCGGCGTCGAACTCGTGCAGCACCGCGAGCTTCTCGGCCACCTGCGCCCGCAGGTCGGCG
>JADGOP010000201.1 GCA_017882935.1 Actinomycetota bacterium | reverse complement strand
GAGCGGGATGGCGACGCCCAGGCCGTCGCGCAGCCGCGCCGCGTCGTCGGCTGCGGCCACGCGGGCCTCGCCCGCGACAGCCACGTCGATGATGCGGTGCCCCGCCCGCAGCTCGTCGAGCCACGTGCCCGCGTCGGGCCCCGCGCGCGCCGCCACCTCGTCGACGGTGAGGGGCCCGAGGACGCGGAGCAGGTCGTGCACCGCGTCGGCGTCGCGCGCGGGGTGGAACGGACCGCTGAGCCGCTGCAGCTCGGCCTCGAGATCGGCCAGCACCTCCGGGTCGAGCAGCTCGCGCAGCTCCTCGGCACCGAGCAGCTCGGCCAGCAGCTCACGGTCGAGCGTGAGCGCGGCGACCCGGCGCTCGGCCAGCGGGGCGTCGCCGTCGTACAGGTGGGCGGCCACCCAGTCGAACACCAGCGACTGGGCCCACGGCGACGCCCGGGGGGTGTCGACCGCGACGAGGCGGACCTTGCGGCTGCGGAGGTCGCGCAGCAGCTCCTGCAGCGACGGCAGGTCGAAGACGTCGTGCAGGCACTCGCGGGTGGCCTCGAGGAGCATCGGGAAGGTGGGGTGGGCCGAGGCGACCGACAGCAGGTCGGCGGAGCGCTGGCGCTGCTGCCACAACGGGGTGCGCTGGCCGGGCCGCCTGCGGGGGATGAGGAGCGCCCGGGCCGACGCCTCGCGGAAGCGGGCCGCGAACATGGGCGTGGACGGTAGGGCCGCCACCACGATGTCGCGCAGCTCGTCGGCGTCGATGGTGAGCTCCTCGAGCGGCAGCTCTTCGATGGCCTCGGGGAGGCGGATGGCCAGGCCGTCGTCGCTCCAGAGCACGTCGACCTCGACGCCCCACCGCTCGGCCAGCCGGTGTCGCAGCGCCATGGCCCACGGCGCGTGGACCGGCGAGCCGAACGGGGACAGCACGCACACCCGCCAGTCGCCGATCTCGTCGCGGAACCGCTCGACGACGATGGTGCGGTCGTCGGGGACCGCACCGGTGGCGGCCGCCTGGTCGGACAGGTAGAGCAGCAGGTTCGACGTGGCCAGCTCGTCGAACCCGGCCTCGTCGCGCAGGTGGGTGGTGGCCTCGTCGGACGGCTGCGACCCGAGCGTGCGGACCAGCTCGCCCATGGCGCGGCCCAGCTCGACCGGCCGGCCCGGGCCGTCGCCGTGCCAGAACGGCATCTTCCCCGGCAGTCCCGGCGCCGGCACGACCACCACCCGGTCGTGGGTGATCTCGTCGATGCGCCAGGTGGAGGCGCCCAGCAGGAAGGTCTCGCCCGGGCGGCTCTCGTAGACCATCTCCTCGTCGAGCTCGCCCACCCGGGTGCCGTCGGGCAGGAAGACGCCGTAGAGGCCACGGTCGGGGATGGTGCCGCCGTTGGTGACGGCCAGGCGCTGGGCACCGGCACGGCCGCGCAGGGTGCCGGCCAGCCGGTCCCACACCAGGCGCGGGCGCAGCTCGGCGAACTGCTCCGACGGGTAGCGGCCGCCCAGCAGGTCGAGCACCGCGGTGAGCACCTCGTCGGACACCTCGTGGAACGGCGCGGCCCGGCGCACCAGCGCGGCGAGGTCGTCGACCTTCCACTCGTCGAGCGCCACCATCGCCACGATCTGCTGGGCCAGCACGTCGAGCGGGTTGCGCGGCACCCGCGTCTCCTCGACCAGTCCGGCCTTCATGCGCGGCACGATGGCGGCCACCTCGAGCAGGTCGGAGCGGTGGCTGGGGAAGACCTTCCCCCGGCTGGGCTCGCCCACCTGGTGCCCCGCGCGCCCGACGCGCTGCAACCCACGGCTGACCGCCCCCGGCGACCCCACCTGCACCACCAGGTCGACCGCACCCATGTCGATGCCCAGCTCGAGCGACGAGGTGGCGACGAGGCCCCGCACCCGCCCGGCCTTGAGGTCGTCCTCGATGACGAGGCGCTGCTCGCGGCTGATGGACCCGTGGTGGGCGCGCACCAGGTCGGTGGCCAGGGCCGGCGGCGTGCCGTCGGCCTCGGCGCCCCGCGACTGCCCGGTGCTGGCCAGCTCGTTGAGCCGCGTGGCGAGGCGCTCGGCGGAGCGGCGGGCGTTGACGAACACCAGCGTGGAGCGGTGCTGCTGCACCAGGTCGAGCAGGCGCGGGTGCAGGGCCGGCCAGATGCTGTGGCGCGGCGCCCCCGAGGCGGTGGGGTCGGCGGAGGTGGGCACCGGGGCCCCCACCGACAGGTCGCCCATGTCGTCGACGGGGACGATGACCTCGACGTCGAGCTGCTTGCGGCTGCCGGCATCGACCACCGTCACGGGGCGGGGCCGGCCCGACGCCTCGTGGCCACCGAGGAAGCGGGCGATCTCGTCGAGGGGGCGCTGCGTGGCCGACAGGCCGATGCGCTGGGGCGGGCGGTCGGCACGGGCCTCGAGCCGCTCGAGGGTGAGGGCCAGGTGCGCGCCGCGCTTGGTGCCGGCCATGGCGTGGATCTCGTCGATGATCACCGCCTCGACGCCGAGCAGGGTGTCGCGGGCCGCCGACGTGAGCAGCAGGTAGAGCGACTCGGGCGTGGTGATGAGCAGGTCGGGTGGGTTGCGCTGCTGCCGGCGTCGCTCGTCGGCGGGCGTGTCGCCCGAGCGGATGGCGACGGTGGGCTGGTGCACGACCGCCGTCTCGCCACGCTCGGCCGCGAGGCGCTCGGCCGCCAACCGGACGCCGACGAGGGGCGACCGGAGGTTCTTCTCGACGTCGACCGCCAGCGCCCGCAACGGGGAGATGTAGAGGACGCGGGTGCGGCGGGAGCGGTCGTCGACGGGGGGCGAGGTGACCAGCCGGTCGATGCCCCACAGGAACGCCGCCAGCGTCTTGCCGGACCCGGTGGGGGCCAGGATGAGGGTGTGGTCCCCGGCCACGATGGGCGGCCAGCCCTGCGCCTGGGCGTGGGTGGGCTCCGGGAAGCTCGCGCGGAACCACGCTCCGACGGGAGCGGAGAACGCAGCGAGCGGGTCGGGCGTGGAGCTGGCGATACGAGCGAGCCTAGGCAGCCCCTGTGACGGTTCGGCCCGGGCTCCCGCCCTGTCCGCGCGGCCTCACTGGACCTTGAGCTCGCCGATCATGCTCGGGTGCAGGTCGCAGACGTAGGTGTAGGTCTTGCCGGGCGTGAGCCCCTTCAGCGCGAGCGTCTGCGTGGCGATGCCCGGCACGAGGTCGGTCTTGTAGGTGCCTGGCGCGCCCATGACGTTGAGGTTGTGGGCGATCCCGCGGTCCTCGTTCTTGATGGTGAAGGTCACCGACGTGCCGCTGAGCGTGATGCACGACGTGTCCCACCTGGTGTTCTTGGCCACCAGCGTGAACGTGCCACCCGTCGCGGCGCGGCATCCGCTGCTGCCCGTCGAGCCGGACACGTCGGCCTTCGAGCTGCCGCAGCCGGCGAGGGCGAGGGCAGCCACGAGCACCGCGGCGCCGACGAGCGCCGGGCGGCGTCGTCGCAGGAGGGGTGGGGGGACCATGGGCTCCGACCGTACCGACGGCCGTCGCGGCGTCCAAGTCACCTCGTACACTTCCGGCGTGGCCGACTATCTCGCACCCGAGTACCACCCCGCGTTCGAGGAGTACTGCGAGACCATCTTCGAGCTGCACGAGGACGACGTCGACGTCATCCAGGCGCGCATCGCCGAGCGGCTCGGCGTGTCGCGCCCGGCCGTGTCGGAGATGATCCACCGTCTGCAGGAGCAGGAGCTGGTCGAGGTCGACAAGGCCATCCGGCTGACGCCTGCCGGGGTCCGCCTGGCCGAGCGGGTCGTGCGCCGCCACCGACTCGCCGAGCGCTTCCTCACCGACATGCTGGGCCTGTCGTGGGCCGAGGCCCACCGCGAGGCGGGCAAGTGGGAGCACATCATCTCCGACTCCGTCGAACAGGCCATCGTCCGGGTCCTCGGCAACCCCACCACCTGCCCTCACGGCAACCCCATCCCCGGCACCGACTACCACGCCCCCGACACGGTCACCCTGACCGACCTCCGTCCGGGCGCCTCGTTCGTGGTGTCGCGCATCCCCGAGGAGCTCGAGTTCGCCCCCGGCCTGCTCGACTTCCTCGAGGAGAACGCCATCCTCCCCGGCCGCGCGGGCACCCTCACCGTCTCCTCCCCGGACGGCACCACCACGGTCGAGATCGACGGCCGCCACGTCGGCGTGGGGCAGTTCGCGAGCAGCCGCATCCTGGTGACGTCCCGATCCTGACGCACGCCGACTTCACCGACCTCGACCTCTTCGCCGGAGGCTTCCCCCACGAGGAGTTCCGCCGGCACCGGCTCGAGGCTCCCGTGCTGTGGCACGAGCCCACCGCGCACACCCCCGACGGCGACGGCTTCTGGTCGGTGGCGACGCACGCCGAGTCGCAGCTGGTGCTGCACGACCCGGTGACCTACTCGTCGGTGACCGGTGGCGACCGCCCCTACGGCGGCACCATCCTCCCCGACACCCCGGTGGCCGGCGAGATGCTGAACATGATGGACGACCCCCGCCACGCCCGGATCCGGCGGCTCGTCAGCAAGGGCTTCACGCCGCGGATGATCGGGCGCCTCGAGGGCGAGCTGCGACGCCGGGCCGGGCTGCTGCTCGACGACGCGGTGGCCCGCAGCGAGGCGGGCGAGCCGGTCGACTTCCTCACCGCGGTCGCGGCCGAGGTGCCCCTGCAGGCCATCTGCATCCTGCTCGGCGTGCCCGAGGCCGACCGCCACCTGCTCGGGGGCTGGATCCACCACGTCTTCGACTTCCCCGACGAGTTCGAGTTCGCCGGGACGAACCAGGCGGCCGAGGCATCGGTGGAGATGGCCGGCTACGGGGTCGAGCTGCTCACCCGGAAGCGCGCCGAACCGGCCGACGACCTGCTGTCGGTGGTGGCGGGCGCGTCCCTGCCCGACGAGGACCCGTCGGTGCTGAGCGACGGCGAGCTGCTCGGCTTCTTCTTCCTCCTGTTCGCCGCGGGGTCCGACACCACCCGGTCGGCGGCCGCGGGCGGGGTGCACGCCCTCACTCGGTTCCCCGGCGAGTACGGACGGCTGCGGGCCGACCGGTCACTGGTGCCCACCGCCGTCGACGAGATGGTCCGCTACGTCAGCCCGTCGGCCTACAACCGCCGCACCGTCACCACGCCCACCGAGCTGGCGGGCCACCGCCTGACGCCCGGCGAGAAGGTGGTGTTCTGGGAGGCCTCGGCCAACCGCGACGAGCTGGTGTTCGCCGACCCCGACCGCTTCGACGCCGGCCGCCAGCCGAACCCGCACCTCGGCTTCGGGCACGGCGTCCACCACTGCCTCGGCGCCAGCCTGGCCCGCCTCGAGCTCACCGTCATCCTCA
>JADGOP010000200.1 GCA_017882935.1 Actinomycetota bacterium | reverse complement strand
GGCCAGGCCGTTGCGCAGCCCCTCGTAGATGGCCACGTTGGCCGCGTGGGTGGAGCCGAGGTCGTCGCAGTTGACGATCAGGATGCGGTCGTCGGCGTGGAAGCCCAGTCGTTCCGCGAGCTCGGTCACATCCGAACCCTAGCGACCGCCGGCGCGCCGGCGACCTGCGCACCGACATCAGCCCGACGGTCCGAGCGGCCGGCCCGGTCCCCCGCAGCGGCCCCACAGGCCCCGACCGGACCGGCGGGCCCGGTCGACCGCCGCGCTGAGCTCGGGCTCGTGGGCGGTGTTGGGCTGGAAGGTGAGCAGTGAGGCGTCGCCATCGGCCGCGAGCTCGCGGTTGACGAACAGGCCGTCGCTCGCCCGCCACACGTAGAGCAGCAGGCGGCCGTAGCGGTCGCGCGCCTCGACATCGCGCGCGACCCGCAGCGCGGTGCCCGGTGGCAGCAGCGAGCGGGTGTGCGACGAGGCCTCGTGCCCGTAGCACTGCACCGGCTTGCGTGGGTCCTTGGTCTCGGGGGTGTCGATGCCGAGCAGGCGCACCCGCTCGAGGTGGCCGCCGATGCGGGCGACGATGGTGTCGCCGTCGACGTCGCGCACCATCACCGCGGCTGCGGGTGGGCCCGCCGATCGTGCCGGGGTGCCCGGCGAGCACCCGGTGAGGGCGCCGACGGCGAGCCCGGCGAGAACGGGGACGAGGGAGAACAGGGCGCGGCGCAGGACCGCGTGCAGGCGCAGGGTCACGGATGCCTCCAGGCTCGGGTGCCGGGGAGAGGCGGCGACCGCCGCGAGCCGGGGGAACCGGTGGGACGACCCTACCGAGGGGGTGTGACGCCGACGCGCCGGCCGCGTCAGACGCGCTGGATGATGGTGCCCGTGCCCAGCCCGCCGCCGCAGCACATGGTGACGAGGGCGTTGGTGCCGTCGGTGCGCTCGAGCTCGTGCAGGGCCTTGGTGAGCAGGAAGGCACCGGTTCCGCCGAGCGGGTGGCCGAGCGCGATGGCGCCGCCATTGGGGTTGACCTTGTCGAGGTCGGCGTCGAACTCGTCGGCCCAGGCGAGCACCACCGAGGCAAAGGCCTCGTTGATCTCGGTGACGTCGATGTCGTCGAGGGTGAGGCCGGTGCGGGCCAGCAGGCGGCGGGTGGCGTCGATGGGGCCGGTGAGCATGAGCACCGGGTCGACGCCGACGAGGCAGGTGTCGAGCACCCGGGCCCGGGGCTGCAGTCCGAGCGCGTCGGCCTTCTCGCGGGTCATCAGCAGCACCGCGGCGGCGCCGTCGGAGATCTGCGACGACGACCCGGCGGTGTGCACGCCGTCCTCTCGGGCGACGGGCTTGAGCGTGGCGAGCTTCTCGAGCGAGGTCTCGCGCAGGCCCTCGTCGCGGGTGACGGTGTGGTGCGTGCCCGAGGGCTTGCCCTCGTCGTCGAGGTCCGGGGCGTCGACGGGGATCACCTGGGTGTCGAAGCGGCCCTCGGCCCAGGCCTGGGCGGCCAGCTGCTGGGAGCGCAGCCCGAAGGCGTCGGTGGCCTCGCGGGTGACGCCCCACTTGTCGGCGATGCGCTCGGCGCCCTCGAACTGGGAGGTCATCTCGTACTGGCCGAAGTAGGTCTTGGGGATGGCCACGCCGAGGCCCAGCTTCTTGTTGCCGTTGGACCCGATCGGGATGCGGCTCATCGACTCGACACCACACGCCACGGCCACGTCGACCACGCCACTGGCCACCAGGCTGGTGGCGAAGTTGGTGGCCTGCTGGGACGACCCGCACTGGGTGTCGACGGTGGTGGCCGCGGTCTCGAGGGGGAGGCCGGCGGTGAGCCAGGCGGTGCGGGTGAGGTTGTAGCTCTGCTCGCCCACCTGGCTGACGCAGCCGCCGACGACCTGCTCGACCTCGGCCGCGTCGATGCCCGAGCGGGTCACGACCGCCCGCTGGACCTCGGCCAGGAGGTCGGCCGGGTGGACCGACGAGAGACCGCCGTTCCGCTTGCCGATGGGGGTGCGGACGGCTTCGACGATGACGACTTCGCGCATGGTCGCAGCCTATGGCCACGGCCCACTTCTTGACCAACGGGTCAAGTGCGTGCCGCAGCGTGGCGGGATGCCTCACTGCAGGGGCAGGACCAGGGTGGGCGCAGGCATGGGCTCGGTGTCGCCGAGGGTGCGGACGGCGGTGCCGACGCCGAGGAACTCGATGGCGTGCTCGCCCCACACGTGGCTGGTGTGCGAGAGCTGCACGCCCACGATGCCGGCGCCCCCCGAGCGCTCACCCTCGGTCTGCAGGCGGCTGACCGCCAGCTCGCGGGCGTCGTAGACGGCTTGGGTGTACTGCGGCATCTCCACGTTCTGCCCGATCTGACGCAGCGACTGCAGCGCCCCCTGGTGGGCCACGTGGTACACGCAGGTGCCGAACACGAAGCTGGTGGGCAGCCACCCGGCCCGGAGCAGCTTGTAGAAGTCCTGGCCCGTCAAGTCGGAGGTGAAGGGCCGGCCGGTGGGCGCCTTGAACGCGCCCGGGTGGGCGCGGGATCGCACGGCCGTGCCGGTGGCGAGGAACTCCATGACCTCCTGGCCCCCCGCGTACATGTTGAGCGCGAGCTGCACTCCCACGATGCCGTCGGCCCCGAGCTGGTTCGCCTCGGTGGTCATGCGCTCCATGGCCAGCTCCCGCCCGTTGTACATGGCCTGGGTGAGGGTGGTCAGCTCCTGGGACTGGCCCCAGCGCGCCACCTGGATGCCGACGTGGTACATGGAGCTGCCCACCACGAGGCCGAGGGCCTCGAAGCCGCTCTGGTGCACGAGCACGAACTCGTCGACGCTGAGGTCGGACGTGAAGCACGTGCCGCTGGCGGTGTCGGCGAGGCGCTGCTGGCTGGCAGGGGTGATCCACGGCTCGGGGTTCGACATGGGGGCTCCTGGGTCGTCAGGGGGCGCGCCCGGGGGCCCGCCGGCGGGTGGGTCGTGCGGGTCGGTGGGTCAGACGAGGTTCGCCAGCGCGGCGCGGACGTGATCGGACGAGCGGGCGGCGTCGTCGAGCGCCGCTGCGAAGCGGACCACCCAGGCGTCGATGGTGACCTTCTCGCGCGACAGCGCCACGCCACCGACGCTGGAGCCGATGCTGGGCTCGACCTGGCCGGCGTGGTCGCGCAGCTCGAAGACGGTGTCGCCCAGGTGGACGCGGACCGACTCGGCCCGGCCCCGGTTGAAGAGCCCCCGGCGCTGGACCCGGGTGGCCGACGGCATGGCGGCGGCGAAGGTACCCGCGAGGTAGTCGAGCAGTGCGAGGTGGTCGGAGGCCATGCCGCCGAGCAGCACCGCGAGGCCGCGCGTGGCCAGTGCGTCGGGAGGCAGTGGGGGAGGCGGGACCGCCTGGCCCGCGGGATCAGGGACGTGTGAAGGGTCCGCCACGCCGAGAGTTTCGACCGGATCCCTGGCCGGCACAAGCGGGCGCGTCGGCGCCGTGCCTGGTGCCGGGTGGGATCAGGCGGCGGAGCGGTTAGTGCGACCGGTGTGCTGCTCGGCGCGGTCGGCCCGGCGACGGTCGGCCTCGGCCAGGGCGGCGCGGGCCTGGGCGAGCCCACGCCGACCGACGGCCTTGGTCTGCTCGTCGAGCTTCCACACCGGCGGCGGCGTGTTGAGGAGGCGGAGTTGCTGTCGTGCCATGCACCCATTGTGCCGACGGGGTGTGACAACACCCTGTAAAGAGAACCTGACCTGCCCTTTTGTTGCGCGGCGCCCTACCCGCGTCCGGCAATGGCCTGGAGCACCAGCAGCAGCAGCGACGCGCCGACGAAGGCCACCAGCAGGGACCACCACCCGAAGTGGGTGATGCCCTGCGACCCGAACGCATTGAAGAGGGCGCCACCGACCAGCGCGCCGAGCACCCCCACGACGATGGTGCCCAGGCAGCCCCGCTTCTGCGACCCGGTGGCCATCCGGGCGAGGCCCCCCGCGAGCAGCCCCATGACGATCCACCCGAGCAGGCCCATCGCCGCACCCTATCCGGGGACCATCGTCGTCAGATCGGGGCACCCGGGGCCACCAGGGGCCACGGGGTGGTGCGCTCCACCACGGCGGCGAGGTCGAGCAGGAGCGCGTCCTCGTGGTGGCGGCCGATGATCTGCATCCCCACCGGCAGGTCGTCGATGGTGCCGACCGGCACCGACACCGCGGGGTTGCCCGTGACGTTCGCCGGGATCGTCAGCGCCCCGTTGTTCTCGAGGCCCACCTTCTTGCCGTCGACCCGCGTGTTGAAGGCGATGTGCGCGGGGAAGGCCACGTCGGGGTTGGTGGCGGCGATGATGAAGTCGACCTCGTCGAACACCGCGGCCATGGCCTCGTTGGCGTCGGTGCGCGCCGCCTCCGCCCGGCCGGCCACCTCGAGGTCGAGCGCGTCCTGGGCGAGGTCGAGGCCGAAGGCGATCTCGGCGCTGAGCTCGTCGCGGCAGGCGGGCCACAGGTCGCCGAGCTCCTGGCGCAGCCCGGCGAGGTTGCCGATGGCCCACTCGAAGCCCAGCCCGGGGAGCGCCACGGGGACGTCGACGAGCACCAGGCCCGCGTCGTGGGCGAGCTGCTCGCCCGCCTCTCGGATGCGCGCCTCGACCTCGGGACGGACGACCGCGGCGCCGAGCGTGGGCGCGAGGACCGCCCGCCGGCCCCGCAGGTCGTGGGTGCCGAGGTCACGCTCCCAGCCCTCGACCCGCGGCAGCGAGTACGGGTCGCGGGAGTCGTAGCCCGCGGCCACGTCGT
Source organism: Actinomycetota bacterium (assembly GCA_017882935.1). Lineage (GTDB taxonomy): Bacteria > Actinomycetota > Acidimicrobiia > Acidimicrobiales > Iamiaceae > JADGOP01. Next base: position 582 of record JADGOP010000200.1, on the reverse strand, counting down.
ACCAGCGCGCCGCATCACGCACCGAGCGCGCCTGGCAGCCGAGCACCACCGTCATCGGCGCGATGCCGGTTCGGGGCCCGCGGGGGATGCGCCCGGCCGTGCCCTTCATGCCGAGCAGGCCGCAGAACCCCGCAGGGATGCGGATCGAGCCACCGCCGTCGCCTCCCGAGGCGATCGTGACGAGGCCGCCGGCCACGGCAGCCGAGCTGCCCGACGACGACCCCCCGGCGGTGCGACCCTGCTGCCACGGGTTGTGGGTGATGCCGTTGAGCTTGGTGACGCTGACGTTGAGCCCACCGAACTCGCTCGCCGTGGTCTGCCCGACCGGGACCGCCCCCGCGGCTTGGATGCGCTGCATCATCGTGGAGGTGAACGTGGCCCGGCGGTCGGCGAACACCAGCGACGCCTCGGTCGCCGGCCACCCCTCGACCGAGTCGAGCTCCTTCACGCCCATCGGCACCCCGCCGAACGGCTGGGACACGTCGGCCGACGCAGCCGCTGCCCGGGCGCGCTCGGCATCGACGTGCGAGAAGGCGTTGAGCTCGCTCGAGTCGATGGCCGCGAGGGTGGCCTCGAGCTCCT
>JADGOP010000199.1 GCA_017882935.1 Actinomycetota bacterium | reverse complement strand
GCTGGAGCACGTCGCGCCGGTGGAGGAGCCCCCGGCGCGCGGCTTCGTCGTCGGTCGCCGGGCTGGGGTTCGACACGGTCCAACGCACCCGGCCACCGTAGAGGGCAGCGGCCGGTACCCTGCGTGCTTCCATGGCCTCCCCCCGAACTCCCAAGGGTCGCGCCCGCGTCACCGACGAGCGGCTCAGCGACGAGTACCCCGACGCCCATTGCGAGCTCGACCACCGCAACCCCTACGAGCTGCTGGTGGCCACCATCCTCTCGGCCCAGTGCACCGACGCCCGGGTCAACCTCGTGACCCCGGCGGTGTTCGCCCGCTTCCCCGACCCGGCCGCGCTCGCTCAGGCCGACCCGGCGGAGGTGCAGGAGCTGATCCGGTCGACCGGCTTCTTCAACAACAAGACCCGGAGCCTGCTCGGCATGGCCCAGGCGCTGGTCGAGCGCTACGACGGTGAGGTGCCCTCGGCCATGGCCGACCTCACCACCATCCCGGGCGTCGGCCGCAAGACGGCCAATGTCGTGCGCAGCGTGGCCATGGACCTGCCGGGCCTCCCGGTCGACACCCACGTGACCCGTCTGTCGCGCCGCCTCGGCCTCACCGCCGAGACCGACGCCGTGAAGATCGAGTACGCCCTGAACCCGATGATCCCCGCGAAGCGGCGCGGCACGTTCAGCCTGCTGCTCATCCTCCACGGGCGTCGCGTGTGCGTGGCGCGCAAGCCGCGGTGTGGTGAGTGCGTGCTCGCCGACTTCTGCCCCTCGGCCGGCAAGGCCTGACCGGGGCCCGGCGACCGCCCGGGAGGCACCATCTGACATTCTGGGTGCCACTAGGAAGTTTGGCGGGGGACCTCGTGCGAACCTGCAGGTCAGCGCATCAGAATCTGGATTTGCCCGAAGAATCAGGGTTACGCGCGCGGGAAACCTTGGCGACACGTGGTTAGAGTGGTCGGCAACCAGGTTCCCGCCACCTGGTTCCTGGCGACACAGGATCCGCCGCCTGGTGTCGCCCGCAACGGCGCCCCTTCTGGGGCGCCGTTGCCCGTTTTCCGCTCGGCTTCCGTGGGTCCATCAGGTTGCCGGCACGTTTCGCCGGGCTCGCTGGAGCCGCCTCGTGGCCGTGCGCAGCGAGCGCTCCACCTCGAAGAGGTCGATGGCCACGCCTTCGGTGGGCCCGCGATCGAGGCGCTGCGCCAGGGCCGTGACGCGAGCGGTGAGCTCGTCGAGCGTGGTGGCGAGGGCCGACATCTCGGCAGCGGGGGAGGCAGACATGAGGGCGAGTCTGGCGCCTCCGGCCGGGGCATGGCGACGCGGCCGCCCACGGGTCCGGAATGGGGTCGGGGCCGCGCGAGGTGGCCGGGTAGCGTGACCACCCGTGTTGCGACGACTCGACCTGCGTGGAAAGACCGGTGACCTCCGGGCTCACCTGCCCGCTCCCGAAGCCGGGGGCGAGGGTCCCGTCGCGGCCGTGGCCGACATCGTGGCTGCGGTCCGCGAGCGTGGCGACGACGCCGTGCGCGACCTCACGCTCCGCTTCGACGGCGTGCGCATCGACGACCTCCTCGTCCCGCCGCACGAGCTGAAGGACGCCCTCGAGTCGCTCGACCCCACGTTGCGTACGGCGCTCGAGGTGGCCGTCGACCGCGTGGGCGACTTCCACCGCCACCAGCTCGCCGAGACCGCCCACCCGGCCACCTACGAGCGCGACGGCGTCACCGTCCGCACCGAGTTCCGCGCCGTCGAGCGCGCCGCCTGCTATGTGCCCGGCGGCCGCGCCGTCTACCCCAGCACCGTGGTGCACACCGCGGTGCCCGCTCGCATCGCCGGCGTCGACGAGGTGGTGCTCTGCGTGCCGCCCGACGAGACCGGCCACGTCCCGGCCGTCACCCTCGCCGCGGCGGCGCTCGCTGGCGTCGACGAGGTGTACCGCATCGGCGGTGCCCAGGCCATCGCCGCGGTGGCCTACGGCACGGCCTCGATCCGCCCGGTCGACGTCATCGTCGGTCCCGGCAACATCTACGTGGCCCTGGCCAAGCGCGCCGTCGCCGACGTGTGTGGCGTGCCCACCGCGTTTGCCGGTCCCTCCGAGGTGGTGGTGGTGGCCGACGCCACCGCGCCGGTCGAGCTGGTCGCGGTCGACGTGCTGGTGCAGGCCGAGCACGGTCCGCTCGGGCTCGCCTGGCTGGTGTGCTGGGACGAGGCGGTCGCCGACGCTGTGACCGCCGAGGTCGCAGCCCAGGTGGCCGTGGCCCCGCGGCGTGCCGAGATCGAGGCCACCCTCGCGTCGAGCGGGTACGCCGTGCTGTGCGACTCGCCCGAGCAGGCCATGGCCGTCAGCAACGCGGTGGCACCCGAGCACCTCGAGCTGATCACCGCCGACCCCGAGGCGCTCGTCCCCCTGGTGCGCCACGCAGGTGCGGTGTTCTGCGGCCCCGCCACCCCGGCGTCGCTCGGCGACTACCTGGCCGGCCCCAGCCACGTGCTCCCCACGCACCGGTCGGCCCGCTTCGGGCAGGCGCTCACCGTGCGCGACTTCCTCAAGGAGGTGCACGTGGTCACCGCCACCCCCGCAGGCATGGCGGCGCTGGCACCGCACCTCGACGCGCTCGCCTCGGCCGAGGGGCTGCTGGCGCACGCCGAGTCGGCCACGCGGCGCCGATGAGCGCGCCCGCCGGCACCCCACCCGTCTCGCCCCGCGCCGACGTGGCCCTCATGGAGGGCTACCACTCGCCGCAGCTCGACGTGGCGGTGCGCCTCAACACCAACGAGTCACCGGTGGCGCCGCCCGCCGCGTTCGTCGCGGCCCTGCAGGCCGAGGTCGCGAAGGTCGAGTGGCACCGCTATCCCGACCGTCGGGCCTGGCAGCTGCGCACCCGCATCGGCGAGCTGCACGGCGTGGGCCCCGAGCAGGTCTTCGCCGCCAACGGGTCCAACGAGGTGCTCCAGACGGTGTGCCTCACCTACGGGGGCGCCGGCCGCACGGCCGCCGTGTTCGAGCCCACCTACGCGCTGCACGGCCACATCTCCCGCCTCACCGGCACCACGGTCGTCACCGGCGACCGCACCGACGACTTCGCACTCGACGCCGCCGAGGTCGACCGCGTCTCCGCCGACGCGCGCCCCGACATCACCTTCCTCTGCTCGCCGAACAACCCCACCGGCCTCGTCGAGGAGCCCGACCTGGTGCGCCACGTGGTCGCCACTGCGCCGGGTCTGGTGGTGGTCGACGAGGCCTACGGGCAGTTCGCCCCCTGGTCGGCCCTCGAGCTGCTCGGCGACGACGTGCCGCTGGTCGTCACGCGCACCTTCTCGAAGACGTGGTCCATGGCGGCCGCCCGCCTCGGGTACCTGGTGGGCCCGGCGTGGCTCGTGGCCGAGCTCGAGAAGGTGGTGCTGCCGTACCACCTCGACGCGCTCAAGCAGGCGGCCGGGCGGCTGGCCCTCGACTACCGGCCCGAGATGGAGGCCCGCGTGGCCTCGCTCGTCGAGGAGCGGGGCCGCCTCGTCGCGGCCCTCACCGACCTCGACGTCGACGTGTGGCCCTCTGGCGCCAACTTCGTGCTGTTCCGGCCCCGCCAGCGGGCCGGCAACGACGTGTGGCAGGCGCTGGTCGACAGCTCGGTGCTGATCCGCAACTGCGCCTCGTGGCCCGGGCTCGAGGGGTGCCTACGGGTCACGCTCGGCACGCCCGCCGAGGACGACCGATTCCTCGAGGCCCTCCAGGAGGCCCTGTCATGACCACCGAGCCGTCGGGCGGGCGTCGCGCCGAACGTCGCCGCACCACCGCCGAGACCGACATCGCCGTCACCATCGACCTCGACGGGCCCGCGGGGGTGGTCGAGGTCTCGACCGGGCTGCCGTTCTTCGACCACATGCTCGACCAGCTGGGACGCCACGGCGGGTTCGACCTGTCAGTGCAGGCGACCGGCGACCTCCACGTCGACGGGCACCACACCGTCGAGGACACGGGCATCCTGCTGGGCGAGGCGTTCCGCGAGGCGCTCGGCGACAAGGCCGGCGTGCGCCGGTTCGCCAGCGGCCTCTACCCGCTCGACGAGGCGTTGGTGGAGGTGGCGCTCGACCTCTCGGGTCGGCCGTTCGTGGTCTACGACGTGCCGTTCGGCGAGGTGCTGCCCCTCGGCGACCCGCCGTTCAACCCGGAGATGGCCGGGCACTTCTGGCACTCGTTCGCCACCGCGGCCGGCATCACCCTGCACGTCACCAAGCGGGCGGGCGAGAACACGCACCACGTCGTCGAAGCCACGTTCAAGGGCGTGGCCCGGACGCTGCGCGACGCGGTGCGGGTCGAGGGTCGGGGCGTGCCGTCGACCAAGGGCGTGCTCTAGATGGGCGACGCGGTCCGGCCGCTCGTGGCGGTCGTCGACTACGGCATCGGCAACCTGCGCTCGGCCGAGAAGGCGCTCCAGCACGTCGGCGCCGACGCCCGCCTCACCACCGACCCCGAGCTGGTCGCGTCGGCGGCGGGCGTGGTCGTGCCCGGCGTGGGCAACTTCGGCCGCTGCGCGGCGGCGCTCCGGTCGAGCGGCCTGGAGCCGGTGGTCCGCCGGGCGGGGTGCTCGGCGCGCGACGGGTCGGGAGTGCCGTTCCTCGGCATCTGCATAGGCATGCAGCTGCTGTTCGAGGCATCCGACGAGAGTCCCGACGAGCCCGGCCTCGGCATCCTCCCCGGCCGGGTGCGCGAGCTGCCCGCCGACGTGAAGCGCCCGCAGATGCAGTGGAACCGGCTGCACCTGGCCGACCCCGGCGCGCCGCTGTGGCAGGGGCTGCCGCCCGATCCCTGGGTCTACTTCGTGCACTCGTACGCCGCCGAGGCCGGGCCGAACGCAGCTGCCGCCACGTGCGAGTACGGCGGCTCGGTGGTGTCCGCGGTGTCCGTCGGGTCGCTCGCCGCGATGCAGTTCCACCCGGAGAAGTCGGGCACCAACGGGCTGCAGATCCTCACCAACTTCGTCGACTCGTGCCGCACCGCCGGCTCGGCCGCAGGCTGACCCCGGAGGTCCCATGCAGCTGTACCCCGCGATCGATCTCCGCAACGGCCGCTGCGTGCGCCTCTACCAGGGCGACTTCGATCGCGAGACGGTGTACGGCGAGGATCCCGTCGGCCAGGCGCGGTTGTTCGCCGACGCCGGGTCCGAGTGGATCCACGTGGTCGACCTCGACGCGGCGCGCACCGGGGTGCCGCTCAACCGCGAGACCGTCGGTGCCATCGCTCGGGGCGTCACGGCACAGGTGCAGACGGGAGGGGGCGTGCGCGACGAAGCCGCGGCGGAGGCCCTGCTCGACGCCGGCGTGGCGCGCGTCGTGGTCGGCACGGCGGCCCTCGAGG
>JADGOP010000198.1 GCA_017882935.1 Actinomycetota bacterium | reverse complement strand
GTCCAGACGCTGCTGGGGTCGGCCCGGCTGCTCGCCGAGTCCGACGACGATGCCGCCACGCTCCGCGCCAACGTCACCTCACCCGGCGGCACCACCGCAGCCGGGCTGCACGTGCTGGAGCAGGCCGGCGTGCGCGCGGCGTTCCTCGACGCCGTCACCGCCGCGGTCGAGCGCGCCCGCGAGCTCGGCCGCACCTGACGAGCTTCCGCGTTCAGGCGGCGCAGTCGACGAGCGAGCGCTCGGTCAGGTCGGTGTAGAGCCGGCGCAGGCGGGCCGCAGTGGTCGACCAGGTGTAGCCGCGGGCGTAGCGGGCGGCCCACGCGCCCATGGTCGCCGCCCCACGGGGGTCGGCCAGGATGGCCAGCGCGGCCAGGGCGAACTCGTGCGGGTCGCGGCTCTCGATGAGCTCGCCGGTGCGGCCGGGCTGCACGATGCTGGTGAGCCCGCCCACCGCCGCCGCCACCACCGGCGTGCCGCACGCGACCGCCTCCAGGGCGACGAGGCCGAACGACTCCGACCTGCTCGGCACGAGGACCACGTCGGCGGCCCGGTAGTAGGTCGACAGCAGGTGGTGCGGCTGGGGATCGACCCAGCGCACGCGGTCGGCCACGCCCAGCACCTCGGCGAGCTGACGGCAGCGGGCCAGCTCGGCCTCGCCGCCCGGGCCGCTGGGCCCTCCCACCGCGAGCAGCACGGCCTCCGGCTCCTTGCGGACGACCTCGGCCAGGGCCCCGATGGCCACGTCAAGGCCCTTGAGCGGCTGCACCCGGCCGACGAAGAGCAGCACGGGGTGCGACCCGAGGTGCAGGGCCCGCCGTGCGCCGGTGTGGCTGCCGGGTGAGAAGAAGGCGTGGTCGACGCCCGGCGGCACGATCTCGACCCGGGCGGGGTCGGCGCCGTAGAGGCGACAGAGCTGCTCGGCCTCGGTCTCGGAGGAGGCGGTGATGGCGTCGGAGCAGCCGATGACCTGGGCCTCGGCGTCGATGCGGTGCTGCGGCTCGAGGTCGCCCGTCTCGGCCTTGGCGCGGGCCAGGGTGTGGAAGGTGGACACCAGCGGCAGGTCGAGCTCGTGCTTGATGCGGTGGCCCGCCACGCCCGACAGCCAGTAGTTCACGTGCACCGCGTCGGCCGGGTTCCGCAGCAGGTGGCCGACCACGCCGTCGGTGAACGCGGGGACGATGCCCTCGAGCTGCTCCTTCGGCAGGTCGGGCGCGCCCGCGTCGACGTGCACCACGCGGAAGCCCGGCTCGACCTCGACCTCGTCGGGCAGGTCGGGGCGCCACCGCCGCACGTACACCTGGCACGCAACGCCCGCCTGGGCCAGCGATGCCACCAGCTCACGGACGTAGACGTTCATCCCTCCGCTGTCCCCGACGCCCGGCTGGACCAGGGGCGACGAGTGGAGGGAGATGACCGCAAGGGTGCGCACGGAGGCGACCAACGCTAGGCAGCCCCCGGAGATTCCTCGCCGGCGACATGTTCGCCACCGGTGGTCGAGGCGGCGGGCTCGAGGGCGTCGTCGAGGTCGGGCTCGGACCGCGTGGCCCGCTCCCGGCGGAAGGTCTCGTAGATCTGCACCAGGGCCCGCTTCTGGTCCTCGTCGAGGTCGCCGGCACGGCGGATCTCGGCGATGAGGTCGGTGGGGCCACCGGGCTCGTCGAGGATCCCGGCCCGCACGTACAGGGTCTCGGCACTGATGTGGAGCGCCGCGGCGATCTGCCGGAGGATGTCGGCCGACGGCTTGCGCAGCCCGCGCTCGATCTGGCTCAGGTAGGGGTTGGAGATCCCCGCCATCTCGCTGAGCTTGCGCAGGGACAGGTGACCGATGCGCCGCTGCTCACGGATGAACTCACCCAAGTCGAACCAGCGTTGCTCGAACTCGTTCACGGGCGCCACGCTAGAGGTGTCGGCAGATGGCTCCCAAAAGGGAGCTGTCCGGCTGATGACCTGGTCAGTCGCCGGAGAGGAGCGCGTCGACCGTGGCCTCGCCGGTCTGGTAGCGGTGGGCGAGCTCGGTCTGGATGGCGTCGATGCGGCCGAACAGCGCCTTGCGCAGGCCCGACACGCGGGCCTCGACGGCGTCGAGGCGCCGGAGCGTGGCCGCCAAGTCGTCGTCGGGCACCGAGCTCAGCTCGGTGAGGTGGGCCTCGACGTTGATCTCGGCGATCTCCTCGGCCAGCTCGCCGGTGACCTTGCCGGGGGCCATCACCTGCGGCAGGTGGCCGGTGCCGGTGGACCGGGTGCGGTCGGACAGGATCTCGGGAAGCCGGTCGATGAGGCCGCTCAGGTCGTTGGGGTCGCCGCCCGAGCGACGTCGGTGCAGCTCACCGCCCACGATGTCGATGCGTCCCTGGACCAGGCGGCGCAGGTACGACAGCTCGGTCTCGATCTCCTGGCACTCGCCCCGCAGCGTCCGCAGCTCGGGCAACGACCGCTCGGGGAGGTCGGCGAGGTAGTCGTCGGCGAGGATGCGCTCGAGCTCAGTGTCCATCCGACGGTCTCGCTGCGTAGAGGGGCTGGTCACGGGAAGCTTACTCCCGCAAACGGTCGCGCCGTGTGGTGCGGGCACCCTGGTCAGCGCATGCTGACCACATAGAGGCCGACGAGCCAGGCCCACAGCGGACCGATCACGAGCAACGAGTCGAGGCGGCGCAGCGCGGGCGCCCGCACGGTGGCGTCGGGCAGCAGCAGCCCACCGACGATCTGCCCTGCGGGGCACGCCACCACTGCGAGCACGCCGAACGCCCACACGCCCGCACCGTGGAAGGGCGGCGCCTTCACCACCGCGGCGATGGCGGTGACCACCAGGATGGCGGCGCCACCGGCGATGGGGCCCTCGATGACGCTGTCGGCGCCCGAACCGACCAGGAAGTCGCCCAGGTCGAAGGCGCACACGAAGAACAGCAGGAGCAGGACCGCGCCGATCTCGTAGCGCATCGACAGCACCACGCCGGCGGCGGTGATGCCCGGCAGCAGGCAGGCCTGCAGGGTGAGGCCGGCACCGGCCAGGATCGACGACCGCCGGGTGGCCCGCATGCCCGCCACCACCAGCGCGACGACGACCACGAGCAGCACGACCAGCCCGGTGAGGCGGGCGCCGAGCACCGCCGACATGCCGATGGCGGCGGCCGACGCGCCGGCCACGTAGCGATCGGCGCCCACCGCCGCGCCCTGCCAGGCGTCGACGATCTCCATGGCCGCGGCCGCAGCCACGCCGGCCATGACGAACGGGAGCAACTGGACGTCGAGCACCAACCGGTCGATGGCCAGCGCGCCCAGGATGAGCACGAACCAGGCGATGCCCAGCCGGACTCGGGGCCCGTCGAGGTCGTAGACGACGGCGTAGCGGCGGCCGCGCTTGTGGCGCCCGGGCGCGACGGGCGGGCGCCGCAGCCGGCCGCTGCGGTGGGTCGACGGCGTGGAGACGGCAGGGCCGCGACCGGACCGACCCGAGGCCGGGGCTGCCGTGGAGGTGCGCGCACCCTTCGGGGCGGCAGCCTTCTTGCGCGGCGCCGGCGCCGCGCGGCCGCCCGACGCAGGCCGCGGACGCGGGGTGCTGCGCCGCGATCGCACCGCAGGTTGCGGGGCCGCGCTGCGGTGCTTGGGGGTGGCCATGGTCCGCAGAATCGTACTCTGGCGCCTGCCACACCCCGTGGCCGCACCCGCCTGACGACCGCCCCCGGCCCGGTTGGTACGGTCTGGCCCAATGCCAAGGCTCCTTCTCGTCCGACACGGCGAATCCGAGTGGAACGCCGCCGGTCGCTGGCAGGGTCAGGCCGACCCGCCGCTCACCGACACCGGACGCAGCCAGGCGATGCGCGCCGCCCGGGCCCTCGGCGCCGTCGACGCCATCGTGGCCTCCGACCTCCAGCGCGCCCGCGACACGGCCGAGATCCTGGCGGCTGCCATCGGCATCGGCCCGGTCGTGGTCGACCCCCGGCTGCGCGAGCGCCACGCCGGCGAGTGGTCGGGCCTCACCCGCGCCGACATCCACGCCGAGTGGCCCGGCTACCTCGCCGACGACCCGTTGCACCGCGAGGCGGCCGAGGACGAGACCACCGCGGGCGCGGGCGAGTCGGCCCCACCGGGCGAGCGCCGGCCACCCGGCTGGGAGCCCGACGAGCAGCTCCTCGAAAGGGTGCTCGCGGCCCTGGCCGAGCTCACCACGGCGCTGCCGTCCGGTGACGCCCTGGTCGTCACGCACGGCGGCGTCATCTACGCCATCGAGCACGCCCTGGGGGCCACGCACCAGCGCGTCCCCAACCTCGGCGCGCGCTGGCTCGACGTCGACGGCTCGCGCCTCACGTTGGGCGAGCGCCTCGAGCTCCTCGAGCTGGGCGAGCCCACCGGCGCGCGCCTCGACCACGACGCCATCTGACCCGGTCCCCCGGGCGGCCTCTCAGGAGGACCAGCGACTCGGCGGCCGCGGCGGAGCCGCCTCGACGTTCCTCGCTGGTCCGACCCAGCAAGCACCGGCTCTCCATCCTGGGAGGCCGCCATGTCGATGGGCGTCGAAGCGCCCCCTGGGGCGGCCTCTCAGGAGGCGAGCGCGGGGCGCAGGCCGCGGCGGAGCCGCCCCGACCATGACACCATCTGCCTCGGTCCCCCGGGCGGCCTCTCAGGAGGCGAGCGCGGGGCGCAGGCCCACGTGCGCCGGGCACACCGCCACCGTGGGGTCGGCGGCCATGACGGCATCGTCGAGCACCAGGTTGCACACGCCGCAACGGCCGTAGTCGCCGCTGTCGAGGCGGGCGAGCGCGGCATCGACGGCGCGCAGCTCGAGCTCGAGCACGTCGGGCGTGATAGCGGGCTCGGGGGCGAACGAGGCGGCGACGAGCGGCGCGGGGGCGGGCGGGTCGACCACCTCAGGTAGGCCGGGGGCGCGCTCGAGGTGGCCGCCCGGCGTGGTCACGTCGTCGACCTCGACCTCGACCACCTCCACGACCACGTCCACCACCTCCACGACCTCGCCGTCGTCATCGATCACCACCGAGGTGAGCTCGACCTCATCGACCACCACCACGTCGAGTGTCGGCCCCTCGAGGGGCTCCTCGGGCGCCGCGGCCACGGTGTCGGGGTGGTCGGCACCCTCGCCCAGCGGCGGGAGCACCGGCAGGTCGCGGGGTTGCCAGATGCCACCGTCGGTCATGGCATCCGACTGTAGCGGTGGCCCCGCAACGGTCCGGGGACGGCGGGACCGCAAGCGCAGCCGTGCCACCAGGCGACGCCGCGCCGCCCGGAAGCGGGTGCCGACGGCAAGGGTGAGGCGGAGCAGGACGGGACGGATCAGGCGACACCTTGGGGCGGACGTCGAGGCGGCGGACGTCGGGGCGGAGCGCGGCGGGGCGGCGG
>JADGOP010000197.1 GCA_017882935.1 Actinomycetota bacterium | reverse complement strand
GCGAGCCGCAGCTCGCGCAGCGCGTCGAGCACGTAGAGCGCCAGGGCCTGCGTGTCGTCGGGTCGCGGGAGCCCCCGCCACGCGGCGAACACCGGTGCGCCCGCCGGGCTCGTGGCATCGACCACCCTCATCCCGAGCGACCCCAGCTGCTCGACGGCCGCGTCGTCGGCGAGGTGCGCGCGTGCCCAGGTGTAGCCGCACTCGGCGAACGCGGCCGCCGCGTCGGCGCGGCTCGCCACCTTGCCCGACCGGTCCCACGCCTCGCGCAACAGGCCGGGCTCGAAGAACACGAAGGCCGCCGCGACCACGTCCGCGGGCACGTCACCGAGCACCCCGCCCCGACCGGCGGCGTAGAAGTCCATGCCCTCGAAGCCCAGTTCGGCGCCACGGACATAGGTGGCACCGTCGAGCATGAACTTCGACGCGACGTCGCTGATGGCGGGCGCGGTGGCCCGACCGAGGTCGATGGGGTTCATGGGTCCTCCGTCAGATGGAGCGGGCGCGTCGGACGCTACCCACCCCGGGGACGCCGTGCCGGGTGGACGCGACCAGTCCGGAGGACTAGTGCCGGCGCTGCTCGGAGGGCAGCGGCTGGACCCGACGCAGGCGGGCCCGCTCCTTGGTGAGGTCGCCGATGATCCCGGCGATCACTCCGGGATCCGCCAGCGTCGACGCGCCGCGGGTGCGGGGGAAGTAGTCGACGCCGAACTGGATGATGTTGAACCCCAGCCGCACCGCCTGCGCCATGAGCTCGACGTCGACGAACGAGCCCTCGCTGCGGAGGTCGACGTGGTCGAGCACCTCCCGCCGGATGAGCTTGCCGGCGAAGTTCACGTCGCGCAGGCGCACGCCGAGCAGCGACCGCACCAGCCAGTTGTAGAGGTGCGAGTAGAGGTAGCGCTTGGGCCCCTCGGCCGTGCGGTCGAAGCGGTACATGCTCACGATGTCGGCGTCGTAGATCCGCAGCAGCCGGAACGCCTTCTGCAGCAGCAGCAGGTCGAAAGGCAGGTCGGCGTCGGTGTAGAGGATCGCGTCGCCCTTGGCCGCGTCGAACCCCGAGCGGACGCTCGCGCCCAGGCCCCGGTTGCGCTCGTGGTGCACCGCGCGCACGTGGGGGTCGGCGGCGGCCAGCTCGTCGATGAGTGCGGGGGTGCGGTCGGACGAGCCGTCGTCGACCAGCACGATCTCGTAGTCGGCGACCTCGTGCTGGGTGATGAGCTCCTGCCCCGCCTCGGTGGCCGCGACCACCGTCTGGGAGATCATCTCCTCCTCGTTCCACGCGGGGAACACGAAGGACAGGAGTTGGAAGTCGGCCGCCACGACGGGCGAGCTTACGCGGCCCGCGGAGCCGTCCCCGTCGGCCGCAGCGCAGGCGGCCGGTCAGCGGCGGCGGGCGGCCTGGTACAGGGTGAGGCCCTGGCGGACAGGCACCAGGTCGCGGCGGTACTGGCGGTGGGTGGCGGCGACCGCCTCGGTCATCTCGGCCTGCAGCGCGGCGACCTCGGACCGCAGCGCGTGCACCTCGGACTCGAGCTCGAGCACGCGACGCACGCCGGCCAGGTTGAGGCCCTCGTTGGTGAGCTGCTGGATGCGCTGGAGCAGCGAGATGTCGGCGTCGGAGTAGCGACGGCTGCCGCCACCGGTGCGCGCCGGGTCGAGCAGGCCCTTGCGCTCGTAGATGCGCAGGGTCTGGGGGTGCACCCCGGCCAGCTCGGCCGCGACCGAGATCACGTACACGGCATCGGTGGGCTTGCGGATCATCAGACCTCAGCCTCCTCGTGGCGGGTCAGCAGCTCGTCGAGGTGGGATCGGGGGGACTGGGTGGTGGCTGCGTCGAGTGCCTCGACGGCCTTGCGCTCGGCCGCCGACAGCTTGGCCGGTACGGCCACCTCGATGGTGACGAGGAGGTCGCCGGTGCCCTTGGGGGTGGCGGCGCCGCGGCCCTTGACGCGCAGGGTGCGCCGGTTGGGCGTGCCCGGAGCCAGGCGCACGGTGACGGGGTCGCCGTCGAGGGTGGGGACGGTGAGGTCGGCACCGAGGGCAGCCTCGGGGAAGGTGACGGGCACCGTGAGCGTGAGGTTGCGGCCCGACATGGCGAAGACCTCGTGCGGCGCCACGTGCACCGTGAGGTACAGGTCGCCGGCGGGACCCCCGTTGGCGCCGGGCTCGCCGCGACCCTTGAGGCGGATGCGGGTGCCGTCGCTGACACCAGCGGGCACCCGCGCCTTGACCTCGCGCGGTCGCCGCTCGGTGCCGGCGCCATGGCAGGTGGTGCAGGGCTCGTCGATGAGCATGCCGCGGCCGGCGCACTCGGGGCAGGGCTGGCTGAACGAGAACAGGCCCTGGTTGTCGTCGAGCACGCCGCGGCCGTGGCAGCGCGGGCAGGTGCGGGGGGTGGTGCCGGGCTTGGCGCCGCGGCCGTGGCAGGTGTGGCAGACCGCCTCGGAGGTGAGGTGCACGGAGGTGGTGACGCCCTTGAAGGCGTCGTCGAAGGACAGAAAGAGGTCGGTCTCGAGGTCGGCGCCCCGCCGCTTGGCGCTGCCGCGGTTGCCGCGGGCCGCGGTGCCCCGCGTGAACAGCCCGCCGAGCAGGTCGCCGAGGCCGCCGTCAGACCCGAAGTCGAGGTTGATGCCGCCGGGGCCGAAGCCGCCGCCACCCGCGCCGCCCGGGCCGCCGAAGCCGCCCATGGGGCCGAGCGTGCGGACCTCGTCGTACTCCTTGCGCTTGGCTGCGTCGCCCACCACGTCGTAGGCCGCGGAGATCTCCTTGAAGCGCTCCTCGGCCTTGGTGTCGCCGGGGTTCGCGTCGGGGTGGCTCTCACGCGCGAGCTTGCGGTACGCGCGCGTGATCTCCTTCTGCGAGGCGTCGGACGACACCCCGAGGATCTCGTAGTAGTCCTTCTCGAACCACTCCCGTTGCGCGGCCATGGCGCGCTACCCGCGGACCTTGACCATGGCGGGCCGGATGACCCGTCCCTTCCACGCGTAGCCGGCTCGCATGACGTCGACCACGCGGGGCTCGGCGCCCGGGTCGTCGGCCGGCTCGTGGAGGACGGCCTCGTGGCCGTTGGGGTCGAAGACCTCGCCGGCCGGGTCGATGCGCGACATGCCGGCCTTCTCGAGCGCGCCGAGCAGCGACGAGTACACCGCGGCGTCGGCGGCACCGTGCGCGGCCGCGGCCTCGCCCACGTCGAGCGTGGGGAGCAGCTGCTCGATGAGCGCGCCGACCGCGCGGTCGACGGCCTCGCCCTGCTGCTTGACGATGCGCTTGCGGTAGTTCTCGAAGTCGGCCTGGGTGCGACGCAGCGAGTCGAGGTACTCGTCGCGCTTGGCGACGGTGATCTCGAGGTCGGCGATGAGCCCCTCGACGCTGTCGGGACCGAGGTCGGCCGGCTCGAACCCCGCCGTGCCCCCGACCGCAGGCTCGGCGGCCTCCGCCGGGGGCCCGGCGGAGGCGTCGACGATCTCCGCGTCGACCACTTCGGCGTCGAGCACGTCGGTGTCGGCGGCCTCGGCGTCGAGGGTGTCGGCGACCTCGGCGTCGAGGGTGTCCGGCGCGTCGGCATCGGGTGGGGACTCGTTGGGGTCGGGCACGGACGGGCTCATGAGGCGGCGCCGTCCTCGTCGACGACCTCGGCGTCGACCACTTCGGCGTCGACGACCTCGTCGTCGGAGGCGCCACCGTCGGCGGCGCCGCTCTGGTTGTAGGCCTGGTCCTCGGACGAGGCCTGGTCGTAGAGCCGCTGGGTGAAGGTCTGGCTGGCGGTCATGAGCCGCTCCGTGCCGATCTTGATCTGCTCGACGTTGTCGCCGGCGAGCGAGGCCTTGAGGTCGGTGAGGGCCGACTCGACGGCCGCCTTCTCGTCGCCCGGTAGCTTCTCGCCCTGCTCCTTGACCAGCTTGTCGGTCTGGTACACGAGGGTGTCGGCCTGGTTGCGCACCTCGGCCTCCTCCTTGCGGGCCTTGTCCTCGGCGGCGTGGGCCTCGGCGTCGCGCACCATCTGCTCGATGTCGTCCTTGGCGAGCGACGACTGGCCGGTGATGGTCATCGACTGCTCCTTGCTCGTGGCGCGGTCCTTGGCGGACACGTGCACGATGCCGTTGGCGTCGATGTCGAAGGTGACCTCGATCTGCGGCACGCCGCGGGGCGCGGGGGGCAGCTCGACGAGCTGGAACTTGCCGAGGGTCTTGTTGAACTGCGCCATCTCGCGCTCGCCCTGCAGGACGTGGATCTCGACCGACGGCTGCATGTCCTCGGCGGTGGTGAACACCTCGGTGCGGCGCGTGGGGATGGTGGTGTTGCGCTCGATGAGGCGCGTCATGACCCCGCCCTTGGTCTCGATGCCGAGGGAGAGCGGCGTGACGTCGAGGAGGAGCACATCGGTGACCTCGCCCTTGAGCACGCCCGCCTGGACCGCGGCGCCGATGGCCACGACCTCGTCGGGGTTCACGCCCTTGTGCGGGTCGTTGCCGGTCATCTCGCGGACCAGGTCGACCACGGCGGGCATGCGGGTGGAGCCGCCCACGAGGACGACGTGCTCGATGTCGCCCTTCTGCAGGCCGGCGTCCTTGATGGCCTGCTCGAAGGGGCTGCGGCAGCGGTCGAGCAGGTCGGAGGTGAGCTCCTGGAACTTGGACCGGGTGAGCTGCACGTCGAGGTGCAGCGGACCCTGGTCGGTGGCGGTGATGAAGGGCAGGTTGATCTGCGTCTGCTGCACCTGGGACAGCTCGATCTTGGCCTTCTCCGCCGCCTCCTTGAGGCGCTGGTTGGCCATGTTGTCGGCCGCCAGGTCGACGCCGTGGTCGTTCTTGAAACCGGTGACGAGCCAGTCGATGACCATCTGGTCCCAGTCGTCGCCGCCGAGCTTGGTGTCGCCGTGGGTGGACTTCACCTCGAACACGCCGTCGCCGATCTCGAGGACCGACACGTCGAAGGTGCCGCCGCCGAGGTCGAACACGAGGATCGTCTGGTCGGCGCCCTCCTTGTCGAGGCCGTAGGCGAGCGCGGCAGCGGTGGGCTCGTTGATGATGCGAAGGACCTCGAGGCCCGCGATCTGACCCGCTTCCTTGGTGGCGGTGCGCTGGGCGTCATCGAAGTAGGCCGGCACGGTGATGACGGCCTGGTTGACCGTGTCGCCGAGATAGGCCTCGGCGTCGGTCTTCAGCTTCATCAGCGTGCGCGCGGAGATCTCCTGCGCGGTGTACGCCTTGCCGTCGATGTCGACGGTCCAGCTGGTGCCCATGTGGCGCTTCACCGACCGGATGGTGCGCTCCGGGTTGGTGATGGCCTGGCGCTTGGCGACTTCGCCCACCAGCACCTCACCGGACTTGGAGAAGGCGACCACCGAGGGGGTGGTGCGGGAG
>JADGOP010000196.1 GCA_017882935.1 Actinomycetota bacterium | reverse complement strand
CCCGCCGGTCTACTCGACGCGACACGCCATTCGGCAGGTCGGGTCGCCGTGCGGTGGGACGGTGGGTGGGTCGGGGCTCAGCGGGGGTGGATGCCGCGCAGCCCCGCCCAGGCCAGGTCGGCGACCTGGGCCGCCAGGGTGTCGGGGTCGGGGTCGACGGCCGGCGAGCCGACGTCGGCCTGGTCGGCCCCAGCGAGCCAGTGGCGGCTGGTGACCTCCGCGATGCCGACGATGCCGTGGGCCAGCAGGCGGCGGCGCTCCTGGTCGAGCCCCTCGATGCGGATGAGGTTGGCGATGATGTCGGCCATGCCCGACTCGAAGTGGCGGACCGTCTGGGCGAACTCGGCGTCGTGGCGGGTGCCTGCACCGAACAGCACCCGGAAGGCGTCGGTGCGCTCGGCCACGAAGCGGAAGTAGGCCCGGAAGCCGGCCTCGACCTGGCCCCGCGGGCCCTCGGCGGCCGTGGCCTTGAGGATGGCCTCCTCGAGCTGGCCGCCGACGTCGACGAGCAGCTCGGAGAACAGCTCCCGCTTCGACGCGAAGTGCTGGTAGAGGACCGGCTTGGTGACCCCTGCCGCCTCGGCGATCTGGTTCATGGAGGTGCCGCGGTAGCCGTGCGCGGCGAACACGGGCAGCGCTCGATCGAGCAGCTGGCGACGGCGTTCACGTGCAGGAAGACGAGCGGACACGGCTCTCCCGGGGGTCAGACCGAAACGTTACCGGGCGGTAACGCCCGGGCCCGGCCACCCCCGATTTCCGCGAATGTCCTGTAGAAGTGGTCGCCATACGACCGATAACGGGGTGAGCTACAGCAAGCGCGGGCGGCGCTTGCTGTAGCTAACCGGGAATGTGCCCGCTTTCCGGGGCTTCCCACAGAACATTCGCGGCGGGGCGGGTGGCGGGGGCGGGGGTCAGGCGAGGAGGGCGGCGAAGGCGGCGGGGATCGCCGCGGGGCCGGCCACGGCGGTGACGGCCGCGCCGACCGCTGCGGCGAAGGTGCGGGCGGCCTCGGCGTCGGCCTCGGGGGCGACCACCACCAGCCGGCTGGAGGACGCCAGCTCGGCGGCCGCGCGGAGGTGGTCGTCACCGGCGGTCGCCCGGCAGTCGGACAGCAGCACCACGAGCCGCTCGGGCGCGGTCGAGCGCTCGAGCTGGGCCCGGCAGGCGGTGAACGCGAGGCACAGGTCGGTGGTGCCGTGCCCGCGCAGGGCCAGCAGTTCCTCGACGACCACCCCGGGCGCCTTCGGCACGTCCTGCGACTTCACCACCACCGCGTCGGCGCCGAACGCCACGACGCTGTGGTCGTCGGGGGCGCCGAACGCCACCGCGGCAGCGGCCAGCGCGGCCGTGGCCAGCGCCTCGCCCCGCATCGAGCCCGACCGGTCGACGAGCAGGCACACGGCCCGGCCGGGGTGGTTCCACACCTGGGCGCGGAGCTCGTCGACCTCGGGCGGGACGTCGGCGAGTCGGGCCGCCACGAGCGTGTCGAGGCTGGCGTCGAGGTCGAGGTCGCCACCCACCTCGGGCATCGGGCGGGTCCGGAGGCGGGCGGTGCGGCCGCGACCCGTCGTCCCGCGCGTGGCGGCGGCGTCGACCACCACGCGCGCGGCGAGCCGCCGGGCCAGGTCGCGCAGCGCGGCGTCGGTGGCCCCGGTGAGGTCGGCCAGCAGCGCCAGCGCCTCGTCGGGCGCGGCGTCGAGGTGCTCCGCGAAGGCCTCCTCGTCGAGCACGCCGACCTCGGGGGAGACCTCCCCGAAGGCGGGGTGGTGGCGGGCCAGGTCGCGGCGAGCGGTGGTGGCGCGCCGTGCCTCGGCGACGGTGTCGTCGGCCTCGTCGCCTTCCCGGATCAGCCCCGTCGAGCCAGCGGGGCGTCGGGTTTTCCCGGCTCGGCACCTCCGGGGGCGCCGGGCGGGCGGCCGTCGGTGCCTTGGCCGTCGGGTGTCGTGGCCGCACCCTCGGGCCCGGGGGCGTCCTCGGCCGGCGGCGCGGGCGCGGCGAAGACCTCGGCCACGAGCGCGCGCACGATGTCGTCGGCCGTGCAGCTCGAGCCCTCGCGCACGCGCACCCGACCCGACAGGGCAACCAGCGCGGCGTCGAGGGTGACCCCGTCGTCGACTGCCGCCAGCCCCCGGAGGCGCGACAGCGACGCGGCGACGAGCGTGGCGTCGATGGCGCCGCGGACCGACGAGCCCACGCGCACGTCGGGGTGGGCGCGCGTGCGGCGCACCACCTCGACGATGCGGCGCTGCCACTCGTCATCGGGCGCACCGGGCGTGCGCTCGGCGGTGAGCGCGGCCTCGACGATGCGTGCCTCGTCGGGCGCCGACTGGTAGTCGACCACCAGCCGGCAGCACCGGTCGTAGACCGCCGACGAGATGCGGGCGGTGCCGACGGCGTCGAAGGGGTTCATGGCGGCCACGAGGTGGAAGCCCGGCTCGGCCACGATGCGCCCGAGGCGGGGGACGTGCAGCTCACCCTCGGACATCACCGTGATGAGGGTGTTGAGCGTGTCCTCGGGGACCCGGTTGAGCTCCTCGACGTAGAGCAGCGCGCCGGCGCGCAGCGCGGCGACGAGTGGCCCGTCGACGAAGACCTTCTCGGAGTAGCCCTCGCTGAGCACGAGGGCCGGGTCGAAGTGGCCCACCAGGCGCGCCGGGGTGAGCTCGGCGTTGCCCTCGACGAACTCGAAGCCCTGCCCGGTGGCCTCGGCGATGGCGCGCAGCAACGTGGACTTGCCGGTGCCCGGCGGTCCCTCGAGCAGCACGTGCCGGCCCGCGTCGAGCGCGGCCAGGACGACCTCGAGCTCGCGGCCCCGGCCCACCACCGTTGTGGCCAGCTGGGACACGAGCCCGGAGGTGGGTGTCACGGCGTGCGCACCGTCACTTGTAGCGCAGGACGCCGCGGATGTTCTTGCCGTCGCGCATGTCCTGGTACCCCTGGTTGATGTCCTTGAGGTCGTACTCGCGGGTGACCATGCCGGCGAGGTCGAGCTGGCCGCTGCGGTAGAGGTGCATCAGCTTGGGGATGTCGGCGTGCGGGTTGGCGTTGCCGAAGATGGTGCCCACGAGCTTCTTCTGGCTGAGGGTGAGGTCGACCATGCTGATGGTGATCTCGGTCTCGGCGGCCGAGTGGATGTTGGTGGCCACGACGGTTCCGAGCTTGCCGCAGAGCATCATGATCGACGCCATCTGGTCGCCCTGGCCGACACCCATGCAGCAGATGACCTTCTCGCACATGCGGCCCCAGGTGACCTCGTTGATGAGCTCGAGGGCCTCGCCGATGCTGGGGATGGTGTGCGTGGCGCCGAACTTCTCGGCCTGCTCACGCTTGAACTCCACCGGGTCGATGGCGAAGATGTTGCGCGCACCGGCGAGGCGGGCGCCCTGCACGGCTGAGGCGCCGATGCCGCCGATGCCGATGACCGCGACGTTGTCGCCGGGCTGCACATCGGCCGCGTAGACCGAGGAGCCCCAGCCGGTGGTGACACCGCAGCCGACGAGGCAGGCCAGCTCGAGGGGGATGTCGTCCTCGACCTTCACGCACGACATCTCGTTGACGACGGTGTGCTTGGAGAACGTGCCCAGGCAGACCATGGTCCAGATGTCCTGGCCCTTGGCGTGGTGGCGGGTGGTGCCGTCGAGCTGGGCGCCGATGAGCAGGCCCGCGCCGTTGTCGCAGAGGTTGGAGTGTCCGCTCGCGCAGGGCGGACAGTGGCCGCAGGCCGGCACGAAGCTGAACACGACGTGGTCGCCGGGAGCGAGGCGGGTGACGCCTTCGCCGACCTCGAGCACCACGCCGGCGCCCTCGTGGCCACCGATCATGGGCAGGGCACCGGGCAGGTCACCCGTGACGAGGTGCTCGTCGGAGTGGCACATGCCCGAGGCGGTGAGCTCGACGAGGATCTCGCCGGCCTTCGGCGGGTCGAGCTCGATGGTCTCGACGCTCCAAGGCGAGTTCAGTTCCCACAGAATGGCGGCTTCGGTCTGCACAGCGGATCCCCCAAGGATGCGTGTCGGTGTGGTCGGACTGCTCTGAGCAGCAGCGGCTTCGCATCCTACGCACACCTCCTGACCCGGGGGTCGGGATCGCGATCGCGCCGCCAGGCGTCACACCGGGTCGGCCCCTGCGGGGGTGGGTGGCCGTGGTCAGGCGGTGGCGCCGTCGGCGGCCTGGGCTTCGCTCAGCGCGGCCAGCACCTCGCGCAGGTGGTCGTTCATCGACTGCCGGAGCGCGGCGTCGACGCTGCGCGTGATCACCGGCGAGAGGCGGTGCAGCAGCTGCACCAGCGAGTCGGGTTCGGGCCCCGAGGCACCGCGCTCGGCGAGGGACCGGGTGATCTGCGAGACCAGCTCGTCGACGTAGTGGTGGGCGATGTTGTCGGCCGCCTCGCGGAGGCGCCGCGCCTCCTGCATGATCGAGCGCAGCGGCAGGCCGGCCCGGGCGAGGTCGCGGCCGATGTCGAACAGCGCGGGGTTGAGGATCTCGACCTCGTCGCCGTCGATCACCGCGAGCCGCAGCGCCACGGCCTCGGCGATGGCCGCGTCGTCGTTGGCCATGCGGGCGCGGAAGCTCTCGAGCGAGCAGCGCAGGTGGGGGTCGGCCTCGAGGATCTCGGGGAGCCCCACGTCGAGGCCGAGCACGTCGGCCAAGCTGCGGCCGCGGTCCCAGGCCTGCAGCAGGGAGGCGATGGAGGCGCGGGAGAAGCCCTGGGCCTGGAGGCGGTCGATGAGGGTGATGCGGGCCAGGTGCCGCTGCTCGTAGTACCCCGTGCGACCCTGCAGGACGGGCCCGGGCAGCATGCCCTCGGTCTGGAACGCCCGGATGTTGCGGGTGGTGAGGCCGCTGAGGCGGGCGAGCTCGTCGATGGTGTAGCGCTCACCGACAGGGGTTGGCTGGCGCGCGGTCGTCACGGAGGGGAGTCTACCGACCGGCCGGGGGATGGCCCGTTCCTGACCGCGCCATGTGCTGATGAATCGCTTGACGATGTCACGCGGATCTCTGTAAAGTTACTGTGTCGTCGGTCACCCATGTTCCCGGGGGGCGTGGCCGCGACCTCCCCCACTCCCCAAGGAGCATCCATGCAGCTTCCTCGCGTCCCGACGCGCGCCCTCACCGGGCTGGCGCTGGCCGTCGTCGTCATCGCCGCGGCCACCGCCTGCAAAGGCCCCACCCCCAGCCAGGAGGCGTTCTACAAGCCGCCCACCACGCTCACCGGCCATCCCGGAGACGTGATCCGGTCCCGCTCGAGCGTGTTCACCCTCGATCCGGTCAACGACACGCCGGTCGCGGGCGTCACCTCGCAGCAGGTCCTCTACCGCTCCACCGACGCGCTCGGCGCGGCCGACGCCGTCTCCGGCACGGTCCTGGT